>NZ_JBHXAS010000053.1:0-33893 GCF_042727425.1 Peribacillus sp. NPDC060253 | reverse complement strand
ATTTTATAATAGTAACACTTTATCGTTAAACAGGAAGCTTTTTATCGAAAGTATTTTCCTGTAATCATCAAAAAAAGTAAGAATGAATGATCATATCAGCTTCTTATTATTCAGTGATATTCATCACTGGTTATATGACAATATATGATAGGCAGATGAATCACATCAATCATGAGTCCACATACAATACATTAAAACTCCCTTTTGTAGGCCCACCGCCTGTTATCAAAGGGAAAAGCAGAATAAAAAAAGGGTGATTTACTTGCCGGCCATCGTAGGAATCGTTCAAGTCATTGCCGTCGGTAGCAGTGGAACTGTCCATATTGGTGACGTTTTTAAAATTAGTCCATATTCCACTTCTAAAACTTTTGCAGGTGCTGGATCGTTCAATACAGGTGAATCCATATCACTTTATAATGCCTATAGCACCACAAATACAAATGATACAGATGGTGTTGACCAGCCAATGGTCTTAAATCTCTAATGCTTTTCAGAAAGGAGTCAGCATGATCTTCAATATTCACCAGACCATACAAATCAATATGATAAAAATTGAAAGCATCGCCAATTCATCCGTTTTTCAAATAGGAAGTGCCGGAGTGATTAAACCATATTCCACATTAGCCAATACCGGTGGTTTCACTGAACCAGCACCTGCCATTGAAGCTGATGTGATCCCATCATCCAGTTTTGTCCCATTCACAGCTCGTAGTTCATAGGCATTCACCTACACCCAAACTTTTTCATATACTGTCATATATGAAATTATCTTATGGTGAAGGCGAGGTGTTGAGTCGTGAATCAGGATCTATATTCATATTCCATACAAATGCAGCATTTTCTAGAAGCCCAAGATAAGCGGATCATGAAACTTGAACACGAAATCAAACGCCTGACAGATGAACTTGCCGAGCTGAAAAATAAACCGCCAATCCACGTTGATAAAATTGAATATAAATTCGATCAATTAAAAGTCGAATCTCTTGATGGAACGTTGAATATCGGTTTAAATCCCAATGATTTAAATAACATTGATGAATTTGCCGTCAACAAACAACCCGTTCAACCTGCACCAAACCTATTTAAAGGACGGGAAATCGTCGTCCAGGAGATACACAACGATATTCTTTCAGACTTGGAAATTATGATCCATGATACCGAAACACAACTGAAAATATCATTGGAACCTTCTTATCACGACTTCATTAAACAGGACGTAGAACGCCAGCTTCATCAACGAATCATTTTGTATTTCGATACTCTTTCTGCCGCCGAACGTGTACCTCAGCAGCTTGATAACGTCAAGGAAAAGATCAAGGAACAGGTAAAATCCGATATTCAAGCTGCATTGATTCAATTCATTACTCATTCACAAGCCGAGACAGGAGGAAATCCAAATGGAGTTTAATGTAACCAATCACCAGCTTTGTGTAGGTGATATTCATATTACCGGTGTAGCGAGCTCTGCTTTATTTCTCATTGGTGATGTCCAAACGGTCCAACTATCATCTGCATTCGATACTCCGCCGGAATCCCTAATCATCGGGCCATTCGTACCCCTTACTCCAAAAGGATAAAGAAGAACATGTTCTCTAGAATATCAAAAGTAAAATCATTATTATCCGATACGGTCTCATTCAGCTCCACCCTGCAAATAGGGGATACTTCTTATATAGACGGAATTTCCCTTGCATTAGCCGTTCAGAAGAAAAGTGAAACATTCCATTCGGTGGACATTCAATTCGACGACTATGATATCTTTAAGAAACCATTTTATATTCCAAGATTGAATGAACCAGTTCTAACAAGTTTTTCAAATCCGAATCCCTTCATACGTGTCGGCAATATCAATATTATCGGGATATCATCCTCATCCGTGGTTGGTGTGGGAAACGTTGGGCATGCACGTATGGAATCAAGGGTGAAACATATTCGGGAGGTTCCTAAAAGAGACACCGATTGAGGATTCAACCAACAACGATTAATTTTAAAAGGAGGAGATCATATGCCAGCCATTATTGGCCCAATTCAAATATTTAATGTAGGAGAAGGAAACCTGTTATTCGGTGATTGCGCCGTCATTTCCCCTAAGTCTTCCTCCAAATCAGTCTCCGGTTCAGGTTCAGGGAACACAGCTGCGATCGTGTTTACAGCCAGCGGTCTGAATGGAAGCAATGTCATTGATGTCAATGGGGTCGATCAACCCATTGCAGGGAATAATTAAAACAAAGAAAAGGCCTCCCACTTCATCCCAGGGAGGCTTTTTTCTTTGTCCTATTTTACTAGCATGATAAATACTTGGGCAAAAAAAGTCTCTTACACTTCCAATAAATGCGATCCGTCAAAGAAAAATAAATAACGGCTGGTTACTTTCTTATTCAATATCCCTTCGACAGCCCTCGTATAAAGCTGGAGCTGCACCCGGTATCGATCGGCAAGAATCTCTTTAGCCCCATCATAACCGCTAGCAAAACGGCCGGTAATTGTATCCGTTTTATAATCCAGAAGCACAAGACCTTGTTCATCCTCAAAAATACAATCAATCACACCCTGGATAAGGATTTCCTCTTCGCCAGTTGTCCAATCGCTGTAAGCTTCGTTTGCTGGCAACGACATCGTAAATGGCACTTCACGGCGAATACTCAGTGCCTTTTGCATTCTTTGGCCGATTTCACTGTCAAAGAAATCGACGATCGTTTCCGGATTCACAGCTTCTTTCTGTTCCTCCGTCAACAACTCACGCTGAATCAAGTCAACCATCAACGTCTGAATCGATTGAATGGAAATAACTTTGGATAGATCGATATGCTGCATGACTAGATGTGTAATCGTACCCCTTTCAGCAGGAGTTAGTGATTTTTCTTGCATGAATGTTGGACGCTTCGTAATAGGACGCTTGAATTTACGTAACAACTCTGTGGAACTTTGCTCGTCCCTGAGTTCATATTGACGTTTTAGTTCAGAAACGGATTGCTTGGACCGATGCATGGACGCCTCATGTTCAGGATACTCCCATTCGAGCTGTTCTTTAATATCATCATAAAATTCGGAGACCATTTCGATCTTCTCTGATTTCTGGACATGCTCAAGTATTTGCTCCTGTAATTCTGTCTCTTCCACATCCAGAACGGCAAGCTCTTCACTTGGAATGACAGAAATGGACCAATTCGATGGATGCGACTCCATTTCCAAGCCAAGACCTGCAGCACCAAGAGAGTCCCGATGACGTACAAGGGATGGACCAATCCAATCAAGATAGCTTTTTGCACCCGCCCGTACATAGTCCTTTAAAAGCCACTCTCCATGTGCCGCATTACTTGCCCAGTTCTGCTGCGTTTTTTCTGCATCATTGATGCTGGCGATTAAGTAAAGCTTTTCCTTAGCCCTTGTAAGCGCCACGTAGAGGACACGCATCTCTTCCGCGATTAGTTCAAGCTGCTTTTTTTTCTTAAAAGCCAATTGTGGGAGGGATGGATAGGTTATCCGTAATTCGGAATTCACGTACTTGGCAGCAAATCCATAATCCTTATCCAGTAAATATGGCTTTCGTAAATCCATCATATTGAATTGCTTGGAAAGACCGGCAATAAACACGATCGGGAACTCAAGGCCTTTTGATGAGTGAATCGTCATCAGGCGGACTACATCTTCCTGTTCCCCTAATGCCCGAGCTGCTCCTAAATCATCTCCACGTTCCTGCATCCTTTCTATGAAACGCAAGAAACGGAATAGACCTCGGAAGGAACTTGCTTCATATTGCCTTGCCCTGTCATACAACGCTCTTAAATTGGCCTGACGCTGTTTGCCCCCCGGCATCCCTCCTGCAAAATCATAGAACTGCGTTTCACGATATAGAAGCCAGATCAAATCGGATAATGCTTCCTGCCTGGCAAGCTTCCTCCACTTTACTAGTTTTTTATAAAAAGCCGACGCTTTTTCATAAAGCCCTGGATGTTCTTCCGAATCACTCTTTCTATAAAAATCAGCTAATGCTTCGTAATAGCTGCCTGTATGGAATAAACGCACCTGTGACATTTCTTCTTCATCCATCCCGACGATAGGTGAACGGAGAACGGATGCCAAAGGGATATCCTGTTGAGGATTATCAATCACCTTCAATAAGGAAATCATGATCGCCACTTCGGTTGCTTCAAAATACCCTGTCGACAAGTTGGCGTAGACTGGAATCCCCTGCTTTTTAAATTCCTCCATGATTTGCGGTGCCCATGGCATCGAACGAAGAAGAATGACCATATCACGATAAGTGGCAGATCGGTACTTTTGAGTTTTCATATCATATATTCGATGCTTTTCGCTTATAGCCTTTTTAATGAGCTTGGCCATCTGCCTAGCCTCGAGTTGCGCTTTTTCAAGTTCCTCGGCCTCAAACCCGCTATCCGCCCCTTCCGATTCCGAAGTTGCTTCAGGATCGGCTGTTCCATCAATTAAATGGAGCTCGATAAGGTTTGGTTCATCTTCGGGATATGGCGCACCTTTTTTCAATTGGGCGTCTTCATCATAATCAATCTCCCCGACTGTAATCCCCATCAACTGTTGAAACAAGAAATTCGTCCCATCGAGAACTTCCTTACGGCTCCGGAAATTCCGGTTTAAATCAATCTTTAGGCCGGATTCAATCCCATCACGGGTAAAGCGTGTGTACTTTCCAAGGAAGAGATTCGGTTCTGCAAGCCTGAATCGGTAAATGGACTGCTTGACATCGCCCACCATAAAAAGATTCCCACTATATTCGCCATCTGCCGTCACCAGTTTTAAAATGGATTCCTGAACCAGATTCGTATCCTGATACTCATCTACCAGGACCTCTTTGAATTGGTTTCTGTATTCGATAGCAGCAGCTGATGGTTTTCTTTCACCATCCACGGTTTCCCCTGTCAAAATTTGAAGACAATAATGTTCCAAATCGGCGAAATCCACCAAGTTCTTTTCTGCTTTTGCAGCGAAGAAACGATGATCAAATTGTTTAACAAGCCTTACAAGTGTATCGACATACCCCTTGAGCTCCCTAATATCGCGCAGATAACTTTCCGGTTTACGAGAAAATAACTCTTCCTGCAGCGATTTAATGATTTTCTTTGCCTTATCACGATACTTCGTAGCCTCATCCGCTACTTCTTTAATGAAATCGGCACCAGTAAGGCGTTTCGCCGTTCCAAACTTCACGTTTTGGATTTCTTCATAAAGATCGTTCCAGGAGCGGTCTTTCACTTCCGACAGTTTGGCGACAAGGGCAAGATCAGCTAAATAGTTCTCTGCCCTTGGTGCCGGCCCACCAGGGACTTTAGTCAAAGTCAGCGAGCGTTCCAATAAATCCCGGGCGGTGTCCAATTGTAAACCAATATCAAATTTCAATGAATCGATAAACGAAAGATCATCAATCCCATCATCATCCGCCAACTCATACATGCTGGCGGCACCATTGAGCCATTGATCCGGATCAGGGTTCGATTGCGAAAAATCATGCAGCGACCGAACAATATTCTGAAGTGCATCATCGTTTCGGTCGCTTGTGAAAGCATCAACCAAATTAAAGAACTCTTCATTATCACTTTGACCATACTGTTCCTCAAAAAGTTCCTCCATTACTTCATCACGGAGAAGCTGGACCTCTGTAGAATCTGCAATCCGGAAGCCTGGGTCGATTTCCGTCAAATAATAATACTTCCTGATCACCTCTAAACAAAAGGAATGAAGTGTGGATATTGAGGCGCGGTTAATCAGGCTCAACTGCTTGCGCAGATGCTGTGAATGCGGATTATCGCTAATCGCTTTTTCTAATGCCTCACTTATCCTATGGCGCATCTCGGCTGCCGAAGCATTGGTGAATGTAACGACAAGCAGTTCATCCACATCAATTGGCTCTTCTTCTGAAATGACTTTTTGAATGATCCGATTGACCAGCACAGCAGTTTTCCCGGAACCAGCCGCGGCAGCAACCAAAATGTCCTGATCTTTAGCCCATATCGCCTTCCATTGATCTTCCGTCCATGTCACGTCTCCTGGCAGAACAGGAATTTTCGTTTTACTCATCGCTCTCCCCCTCCCCTCTTAATAGATCAAGAACATCATTTTGCTTCTTCTGTGCCAAATTCCTAAATTGATTCTCCTCCAGTGACTGGTCGAATTGGCATACTGATTTAAAGGAACAAAAAGTACACGGCGTTCTTTCCTTTAATTTATACGGCGTTATGTTCACATCGCCATCGACCATTCGATCACCTGCCTCCTGATAAACCCGGCGAACGTGATGATTCAGTAGCGAAAATTCTTCCCTACTGGCAACTTTGGAAGCCGCTAGAAGCGATCCATCCTTTTTAAAACCAGCTGGAATGATATCCGACTTACCCGAATTTTCAATATCAAGCGAGTTATCCATCATCTGGATGACATTTGAATGATCAAGTACAAGTCCATTCATTTTAAAACTCTTATAAATTTCTTCCTCAATTTTATCCAAACTGAGCATTCCCTTGGATTTGACAACAGGATTATGCACATGAAAATATAAAACACCGGCTGGAATGGCTTCTTTCCCTATTAGCGACTTGGAATGGGTAACGACGATATCAAGGTATGTCAACATTTGCAGCGCAAGTCCATAATACACTTCACTCATGTTCAGTTCCTTTTCACTCGACTTATAATCGAGCACGCGCAAATAGACACCCTCCCCTTCTTCCGCTTTATCCACACGGTCTATCCGTCCGATCAATTCCATCTTCGTACCATTTTTCAATGTGAACGAAAGTGGCGGCAGCTCTCCATTTTTTCCGAAACCGAGTTCTAACCCAACTGGAGCAAAACCGCTCACCTTTGCATGTTCACTCAATACGATTGATGCCCGGCCAATTACATGTTCCAATTTCCTGCGCAAATAGTGATGGCGATTCGTACTTAATAAAATTTGATTTTGAAGTTTAGGAGCAAGTCTTTCCACGGCAACTCTAGCCAACTCCAAGCATTGTTCCTTTGTCAATGTAGACCAAGGAATATCATGTTCATTTAAATAGTCCGAAATCATTTTCAACGCTCCATGGAACATCTCACCAATATCCGGTGCATCCAATCGGAAAATTTGCCTTTCCCTCAATTTCAAACCATGAGCGGCATAATGGGAAAACGGGCAGCTATTGAACATTTCCATTCTCGAGACACTTGTAAGAATACTCTCGCCATATAATTGCTTACTTGTTTCTTCTGATAATTTCTTCGCTCTATTTTGGTAAAAAAGACTTGATAATACCTTAGTTGCAAAAGGACCGACCACTTCATCCCCTATAATGGCATTATATACATCCCACCATAGTGTATGGATTGGGTAGTTCCTTTTTTTCAGCTGCAATTGGGCAGCCAAATACGATAGGGCCACATCGTAATTGGCCGCGTATTTCACCTGTTCCTCAGCAGACAGATCAGATGGATCGTTCATATAATACACTTCGGAAACGTTAGGCAGTACATCCCTTACCCGTTTTAGGTAGGATGAAGGTAAAAGCGCCTTTCCCTCCTCATCGGCAAGCGGATATGATAAATAAAGCCTCTCAGCAGGTGTAGTAAAAGCTTTGTACGCCGTAAACTCCTCATCAAGGAGGCGCACCTTTGAACTTGGAGCAACATCAAGTCCACCGGCTAACAGCACTTCACGATCACTATCGGAAAAAATACCGTCAGATAAAGCTTTTCCTGGCAAGACCCCCTCATTCAAGCCGATAACAAAAGCTGTCTTCACATCATCAAGTCGGGATAAATCGAGATTAGCGACAAGGACTTGGTCAATTGCCGGCGGTACCAAAGAAAATTCAAGAGACTCCAAACCAGCTTCAATGATTACCGCAAACTGTTTCATGGAAAGCTCTTCTTCGCTTAGCAGTTCAACGAATTGGTCTAACAGATCGACAACCGCATTCCACGTTTGTTCGTGCTCTCTTGCCGAAACCAAATCACCTGCTTCTTCGGCCTCCTGCTTCAGCTTTTCCAATTTTTCCGGTACATGTAATTCTTCAAGATATAGATAAAGGGCTTCGCACAATTCCCTCCCATTATCAGCCTTTTTAACACGTTTTGATAGCTTCAAGATGGGCTCGGTAAATAATTGCTTCATCTCATTCAACTCTTGCTCAAGCTTCATTTCCTTATCGGTTTGGTTCCGTTCCTCCAGTTCCAGCCCTCGGAAGCGCCGGTACGTCCAACGATCTTTGGAAGTCCACCTGCTCCCTTTAATTCCACGGGCCAGCACATAGTTTTCGAGCTTATCCACTTGCTCCCGCATCCTATCGTGATTTTTTTGCAGCGGAAATAAAAGCTCCGTCTTGATTGCTCGAAATACCGGTTCATACCGCCAATAACCATTGATGATCTCCAAAGTGGAACGAATCAGTTCTATCAGAGGATGATTAAGCATGGTCCGTTTGGAATCGACGAACAAGGGAATTTTATAATCCCGAAAAACGGTTTGTAAAATATCAGCGTACGCTTCACCATTACGAACTAAAATCGCTATATCACGGAAACGGTGCTGCTTCTGCCTGACAAGTGTCAAGATATCCCGGGCAACGCCTTCAATTTCAGCTCTGCGATTAACTGCCTGGGCAATCGTTACATCAGGTGACTGCTCAAACGTCCGTGCAGGACGAATGGCAAAATAAGTTTCCAGATGATTCAGCCCCGGACTCGTTACAAACCTTTCCGTTCCTTTTAAAATGCGATCCTCTGAAATTGGGATATCATTTCTCAATCCAGCTTGATAAAGGTGATGATACAGGTTTCCCGTCTGCCTGAACAATTGCAAATCATCCGGGGCATATTGTCTGTAGGGCTGATCTAATGTCAGCGAAACCGTTACACTCTTGCACAGCTTCATCATTTCTTCCACAATCAATAATTCCTGTGGTGTCAAACTATAAAAACCATCGATATAAATATCGGCATTCCTTATATATGAAGACTCTGACATTTTTTCAATAAGTAATGTGAAATAGTCTTCAGAATCTAAATATTTGCCAACCATTTCATCCTCAAAAGCCTGATAGACCAATTCAAGGTCATGCAGTTTATCCTGAATTCCGCTGCCTGCCTCTGAAGTATCGGTCAAATAGTTTTGAATGTCATCCGGTTGGATGCAATACTGCTTGAACTCAGCCAGCATTAGTTCCATCTGTGCAATGAATCCCTGCTTATCAGCAGATCGACGAAACATCTTTAGCTCATCTTTTTTATCATCCATTATTTTCCTTATCAGCATATTGACGCCGACGCTGTCCAAATGTAGCCGGCTCATTCCCCCAGTTTCCTGAAGAACTCGCCAAGCCAGCCTGCTAAAACTGAAAACCTGCGTCCGGATCATTCCCGCAAGACCTGGTGTTTTAACTAATTTATATTCAGATAGAAACGTCATTTGATCAGGAACGAGGTAAATAATTGGATTGCCTTCGGGATCATCTGCCAATTTTGAACGAATTCCGTCCAATATATTCGAAGTTTTCCCTGCACCCGATCTTCCCAGTAAAAAACGGAGTGACATCTCTTTTCCCCCTTATACAACATAATATCTAGATCTATCATACCAGAAATACTTTCGTCTTTTTGACTAGGTTTCTGTTTCCAATTAAGATTTACTTTCTATTATTTTACCGTTTCCCATTAAAAAATACCAATCGTACGTTCGCTTTTTTTCCAAAAGAAAAAGCCCTCAAATTTTCCGGGCTTTTGCAATCATTCACCTGTAAATCTATAAGTGAATTCTTTGATTGGCCAATATCGAACATCGACTTTACCGACAACATTTCCAACTGGTATATAGCCAAAGTGACGGCTGTCCGCACTTTCAAGACGGTTATCACCCATGACAAAAAGCTTGCCCTCGGGGACGGTGGTCATGTCCGTCAATTCTTTTAATGTGAAGTCACCTGTAAAATTTTGCCCAGGGAAACCCTCCTTGACTTCTTCTAGATAAGGCTCTTCCACTTTCTCACCATTTACGTAAAGCCAATCATCCTTATAACGAATGCGGTCACCTGCAATCCCTATAACTCGTTTAACATAATCTTCATGTGAATTGGCATGAAAAACAATAATGTCAAAACGGTTGATATCTTGAATCTGGTAATTGATTTTATTCACAACAAGTTTATCGCCATCTTCAAGGGTCGGCTGCATCGATTTCCCTTCAACATCATAGCTTGAAAACAAAAATGTACGGATTAAGATGTAAATAACAAAAGCTATCATGGTGGCTTTTATCCAATCGGATAAAGAATTCTTGTTTGTTTTTCCCATCTCGTTCAACCCCTACTACATTTATATTCTAACTTATTGTCCTTCTTCTCTCTTCATGCTTTTATTTAACCGGACTTCCAGTCTTTTTCCCACATACCAGAGGATAAAAATGACAATCCCGATAATGATCGTACGCATGGGCTTATGTATTAAGGATACTAAATCATAGCCGACGAAGCTAATCGTAAAAATCATCACCGCTTTTCCACCTACAACTGCCAGTCCATATTGCAAGGGACTGACTTTTGAAAGACCTGCCACAATATTCACGATGGCCGATGGTGTAAAAGGGAAGCAGAGCAGGATGAACAAAGGTCCGAATCCATGGCTTTCCACCCAAACCATCAACCTCTGTACCTGCTTATGTTTTTGCAAAAATCGAAAAAACCTCATTTGACCATATTTTCTAATAACTAAAAAGATTAAAAAAGACCCCGCTACCGCTCCAATCCATGAAAATAAAAATCCCCACCAGAGACCAAAAGCCGTTGCATTAGCCAGTACGAACACCACTAAGGGTAAAAAGGGCAAAAATGCTTCCAGCATCGGCAGTAAGATTCCAGGAATTGGACCGAATGAGCGATATTGCTGAATAAGCGCTGATATATTATCAAGTGTAAACCACTCACGTATAGTCTCCAAGTCCATAATTATCTCCCTCGACATGCTGCCATCAAAGCAACATAAACTTATTAAAAAGCTGTTTATTTTAGATATAACACTTTCCCCTGAAATTGCAAGAATTATTATCCATACATCTTCATACTTTCCCTAACTCGGGAAAACATAATCTTAATAACAAATATTTCACTATTATCAAAACTTCTTGCATATCGATTGAAAATACATTAGGATAAAAAACAGAACAAACGTTCTTATTTTCACAAAATATACATATTCTTATTAAAAATGCGCTTTTTTAGAAAGGAGCGGTCAGATGACCCGCATTCCAGAAGGTGACCGAAATATGATTGAAAAAGCCATCTACCTCCCTATGGTGATTACAGTCTTAAACCGGGATCTCAAGGTCATCGAAATTAGTCCGTTTAAATTAAAAAGGCCCTATTCGGAACTAATTGAACATATTTTAAAAGCCGTTCAGGATGACCTTGCCGAGGTACGGAGATATTTGCGAAAGGAGAATATTAAGGTAAGTGAAATCCAACGCGATGAATCCTTCACGATGTATTGTTTTTTATATAAAGGATACGAGGAACATCACAATTATTTCAATCCCCGCCTCCGCAACAAAACCGAAGACTTGTTATGCTATTACTTTTTCGAAAGAAGTCACCGCTCAAGGGATAGGGGACCTGCCTAACATATACACGATGTTTATGGATGTTTGGAGCCTTTCTTTCGGGGGTGAGGTAACAGATGCCTAAGGATTTGTATGGAGGATGTAACCATTAGGTGTCTCTTTTTTTCCTGCTTCTTAAAGATAAGTGGATTCAATTTATCACGATCAAAATCGATAGGACTCACTTATCTCCATCCACACCTGTTTAATGGTTCAAATTCATTACCAATACTATATTAATAGTTCCATGGGTATACTGCCATGCAACATCACTTTTCTATCAAGGTATAACCTATGTAATCAAGAACAAACTGAATATCCTGAAACTAAATGCCGAATCAGTGCTATTGGCGACGCCTATACACACATACTAGAGGATATCAAAAAGGTTGGATAAAATATTAATCTTTTTAATTGCAGCACAGTAAATATTATAGAAACCATATATAGCAATGTATGATTGTATTACACGAACTTGTGTGATGTTTTGGCAACTTGCAGTTTCACCAAGTTAAAAGTGTTAATTCTTAGAATAGGATTTTGAATTTTCCCGAGAAGAAAAGGGATTGAAAATTCAAGGTGGGGACATGAAGGTTACCTTAAAATCGCTCTTCCCAAGGGAGTAAAAGCAGGAGTTATGCTGAAATCGATGGTGATAATAGCACATTTTCCAAAGAAAGCTATGAAAATCAAGAAATTATATGAAGATAGCCCTTCTTTAAAAAAGAAGGGCATTAATAAACTAGTTTGCTTGCATCTCTTACACTTACATTCCATTTAATCTCATTCTAACGTGGTATATACTTTGACATTCCCTCTGAAGCTTTGACTCCTTTTGCTTCGGTGAACAGATAAAATGATTTTCTTTTTGTTTCCTCTATCCTTTGGATCAGTTTCGTTTTTAAAAAGGATGTCCGGTGCAGCTGGTTTTCGAAAGAACTGCATGATACATCGATATCGATGGTTTGTTTATTACTGAATGTGACGGTTGTATGTCTGGAATCTTTGCGAACATATGATACTACATGCTCATGTGATAACCAGATGCATTGAGGACGCAACGGAGATGTAGTTGGAAAGAAGAAAATCGAACTGGTTGGATCAATCGCGATCGGTGCTTTATGTGTGATGTTTATGAGTTGTTTTGTTCCTTGTTTGCGGCCTTCATAACTTGATCCGAAGAACTCACAACTTTTCTTGATAATCTCCATAGGTTTAAACGGGGAAATGAACTCGTCCTCCATTTCAACGATACGGGCATATATTTTACTGCCATAATTGATTGGCGTAACCATTAGTGTGTAGGGCGTGATTTCATATTCCTCAATGATTCCCTGGCTGTTTTCCTTCAATTTTAATCCACCTCTTCCTCGTCATAGTAAAAAATAATAATTGTTATCACTGTTGTAGTTTACCAAAGCATATACCCTTACAAAAAAGGTGCAGGGAGTTAGTCAATATATGTTAAATTCCCCCCAATAATAGCACAACCAGTAAAGATAAAAAGGGAGTTCACAAAAAGTTAAAAATTCTTTTATAAAGTGGCCATTTCGTCATCTAAAAGACATATCCCCTATTAAAAATTGAATTTTTTTAATTTTCAGTTGATTTTATCTGTTCAAATCCATATACTAATAAAAAGGGTCAGGGGTGGTAACTTTGAAAAATGAAAAATCTTATTCAGAGTCAGTGAAGTCCTTATCAATGAGCCAAATGAAAAACGATGCCGTCGTTCAGGAAATGTTAATTGATATGATTATTCTGGAATCCGTCCTTACTACCAAAAAGAATATCCTTGAGAAACAAATTGATGAAGCCTTGGATACGAAAAACAAACCTTTATTCCTAAAGCTTAGTTCTGAAATGAACGTTTTACTAAAACAGTTTGGAAATTAAAATGGATGATTAAAAAACAGCCTAATGATCAAAAAAGCCTCCCATAACGTTGGGAGGCTTTTCTATTTATCATCACTCTTTATGAAACATACCCATGACCTCGGCTGTTTCGGTTATATTGACAAAAGCATTTGGATCCACTTCTTTTATCATCGTTTTTACATCGGTTAATTGGTAACGGGTAATGACTGTCATCATCACTTTACTCTTTTCTCCAGAGTATGCACCTTCTCCGTCCATGACAGTAATGCCCCGATAAAAGTTAGTCAGGAGCTTCGTTTTCATTTCGTCACTCTTCTTGGTAACGATCATTAATGTTAATTTAATGTGATTGGAATGAATCGTATCAATCACTTTTCCTGCTGCATATATGGAAATCAATGTATATAATGCCGCATCCCAACCAAAGATGAAACCTGAGATAACCACCACAACAGCATTCATCACCGATAGCAATGAACCAAGTGGGAAGTCGCTCTTCTTAGCCAAAAGCATGGCGATGATATCAAACCCGCCTGAAGAACCTGAAGCACGAAAGATGATGCCTATACCGAATCCGGAAATGATCCCGCCAAATAAAGAAGATAAAATCGGTTCAGTGGATATCCCATGCACTGGAATGAGATATAAACTGACCGATATTACGATAACTGATAATATCGTATAGGTGATGAAGCGTCTCCCCAATTTCAAGTATCCAAGAATTAACAATGGGAGGTTCAACAGAAAGTTCAATATCCCTGTGTTGACTGGGGTAATGATTCCCAACATAATCGCAATTCCACTGAGTCCGCTGCTTAAAATTAAATGAGGTATCAAAAATAAGTTGTAGGCAACGGCAATAAGCACTGAGCCTATAGTAATTAAAAATACATTAAACATTAACCGATCTCCTTAAAACAAACTGGGAATTTAATTTATTATAGTGGAGAACCAAAGATATATAAAATAATAGTTTTTTCTGAAAATACATATTCCTGTCCACTTTCTTCGATATAAAAATCAGAAAAAAGCCAGCTGTATACAGCTGGCTTTCAATCACCCTTTGTATCTGTATTTTCAATCGTGGAAATCCGCTCGAGCATGGTTGGATGTGAATATCGCAGCCATTTAACTAAGAATGGAGGATTCACCTGACTCAGTCCCGACCTGGTGAGTTCCTGGAATGTGGTGATTGCTGATTCTTTATCCCTGGTCATTTCAATGGCATAACGGTCTGCCCTTGTTTCTTCATATCTGGACACGTAATTGGATAGCGGACTCAAAGCAAACAGCAGCACAGCCGTTATTAAAAGAAATAATGGAAGTGAAGAGATACTGTCAACCGAACGCACCTTTAACAAATGGCCCCAGCGCCTAATGATATAATTCATGATTTTCGATGTCAGCCACAAACCGATTAGGGTCATCCCCAAATAACCTGCAATTCCTATATATATGTGTTTTTCTACATAATGAGCCATTTCATGTGCCATGATAAAAAGGATTTCATCTTCCTTCAGTTTGTTAAGGGTCGTATCCCAAAGGACTATTCTTGAGTTGGAACCTATCCCTGTCACATATGCATTCAAGGCATTTGTCTTTTCGGCCATGTTTACTTCATATACGTGTTCAGCCGGAATTTCAGCCTGGGAGGCCAATGCCAATATTTCTGTTTCCAGCTCTTTATTCTTGAGTGGATAGAATTCATTATACAGGGGATCAATCAATACAGGCTGAACAAACATCAAGAACAGAGTAAATGGAATGGACAACATCCAAGCATAGAGCCACCACTTCTTCACACTTTTCTTCATTAACCAATATAGAACGGAAACGATGATGAACATCATCCCAAAGTTCACCCAGAATTCGATGACTCCATCCTTCATCCACGAGGTGAAACTTTGTGTACTGATATGGTAACTTTTACTCATCCGATAACCAATGAATCTGATTGGGAATAGTGCCAGATAAGAAATCAAAGAAAGCCAGAATAAGTAAATGCCTGTTTGGATCACTTTCCGTCTCGTGATGGTCAAAGATGACTTTTCAAATGCTTTTGAAAACCCAAATAATAAAATGAAAAAGTACAGCAGCCATTCATATGGAGTAGAAACAAAAAAAATAAAATTCCTCAGCCCTGAATACTCTTCACTAAGCTTTAATTCCCTTGCATTCAGAAATGTTGCAGGATCCGCTGCAGTCCCCCGCAATGCTTGTGGAATGGAGGTATCTGCTCCATAAAAAATATACCAATACATCACCGCTGCATAAAGTATATATAGTACAATTGCTCTTCCAGCCCATTTTCTAACCATGATGCCCCTCCTTAAATGAACGCCCTCTTAATAGTTTAATCCAAAATGGACAGGTTAGAACCGCATTTACCTCCTATATTACTTTTTCCTAAAACGTTTACCTCCTTTCAACTATAAAATCAATAAAAAATCACGAACAAATAAAATGGAGTGTGGGGAGACATTTCGAGGTATGACTGAAGATACTAAAAGGTGGCAATTTCTTAATTTACTCTTTCGAAATCAGGGCAGGATAATTTATCCATAAAATCACAAGTCATTTAAAAGAAGTGAAGAGGACTCTACTTGGATAGTCATCCCTTCATGCTGCTATTTTTGAAAACGATACAAAAGTGCCATAAGCTCAGGGCGATTACGAACATTGAGTTTTTTGTAAAGCCGGCTGACATAGTTTTTCACCGTTCCAATGGAAAGAAATAACCTTTTGGAAATTTGCTGATTCGTTTGTCCTTCGGTGAGAAGAATAAGCAGTTCATACTCCCTTTTAGAGAATGCCCCTAACTTTTCTATAACCTCATCCACGGGTACAGATGATTTTTCCTCATCGTCTTGTTGAAGCTTCTTCATAAGTAAAGATTTAAAAGAGGCAGGATAGACAATCTGCCCGTTGGCGCATTGATGGATTGCCATCACCAATTGTTTCATTCCACTGCTCTGTAGCACATAACCTGCCACACCATGACACATCGCTTCAATAAGGTAGTGATCCTCTGGACAGGCGGTAAAAATGACGACGGGGATGGTGGGATGTGTTTCCTTTAGGATCGGCATTACTACTTGTCCATACTTCCCTGATGATTGGGCATCAAGAAGAATGACATCAGGCATGGCTGATGCGGTATTAACAAGGTTAAGTAATTCCATTTCCTTTTCAGTTGTTCCGATGACCACAATGTCTTCTTCTCTTTCGATGATTCCCTTAAGCCTCCCTTGACCACCATATATCATTAGCTTAATCGACTTCATAACTTCACCTGTTCTTTTCATTATTTGTTAATTATCCACAATTTTATAATTAGGTATCATGAAATAGTTCTATTGGTCTATATTTTACATCATTAGTTCTCTTGATAACAATATAAGTGAAATACATGCAAAATCAAAATTTAAACTGTAATAATATTTTGAAAAAAGAAGATTTCCTGACAATAAAAAAGCTATCAGCCTGTTTGCATTCAGGATGATAGCCTTTTTCTTTGTTCCTCATCAATGAGTTTATCCAGATTCATGATGCTTTCCTTTGCCCGTTGAATATCAATTTTGCGGTAATGGTGTTTTCCACCCTCTTCTTCATCTTTTTCGTCCGCCCATTTGACGACCTGCTGAAGAGGTGTACGAATAATATCATTTGAAGGTAAAAACGAATCGGTGTGAAATAAAATGGCGAGGGAAATAGTCTTTGCCTTTATCGGATTTTCTCCTAATCGGATTAACAGTTTATGTGCTCTTTCTGCACCTTTAATAGGATGGATATCATTTTGTTTGTATAGATCATAATCCCACTTTCCATTGCGATACCAGGTGAAATGACCCATATCATGCAATAGTCCAGCTTTGGCTGCAATATCTGGATCTATTTTATATTCGTTTGCTAGGTGAAACGAATGGTATGCTACCGCAATCGCGTGTGCCATACCTGAACGGTTCAAGTATTTTTGAGCAATGGGATGTGTAAAAATATCTAAAAGCTTTACATCTCTCATCTAACCCCTCCTTACAATTATGTGGAAATTTTTAATGACAATCATAACTCTTTTCGAAACAAGAATCAAGGCTTTATGCTTCCCTGATATATTTTATGCAGCGCGATACACTTTGGTTGTACAAAAAGGGGACCAATGCTCATTAATGGCAATTGTCCCCTTTTGATTAAAACTATTTAGTTTTGTATTACATGTTTTTTTAAAGAACGCCGTAAAATCTTACCCGTTGTGTTTTTTGGAAGTTCATCCAAAAACTCGATTTTTGCCGGTACCTTATATTTAGCCAAGTGCTCCAAGCAATAGGCAAGTAATTCTTCCTCGGTCAATTCATTGTTTTTCTTAACCACGAAGCAATGAACTACTTCTCCCTGATTTGGATCCGGCACACCTATAGCTGCCGCCTCAACTACTTCGGGATGGGCATACAGAATCTCCTCCACTTCACGTGGATAGACATTATAGCCACCAACAATGATTAGTTCCTTCTTACGGTCTACAATGAAAAAATATCCTTCATCATCCATCCGGGCTAAATCGCCTGTATATAACCAGCCATCTTTCAAGACAGCAGCCGTTTCTTCAGGCATTTTATAATACCCCTTCATTACATTCGGACCTCTGACAATCAATTCTCCTACCCCACTGATTGGCACTTCTTCACCAAGCTCGTTGACGACTTTGTTTTCCACCCTAAGGATGGATGTTCCGATGGATCCCGCCTTCCTTGGACGGTCCAAAGGATTGAAGCAGGTAACAGGGGATGCTTCGGATAAGCCGTACCCTTCCGACACCCTTACTTTAAATTTCCGCTCGAATGATTCAAGCAGTGATACTGGCAAGGCGGATCCACCTGAAATGCATATACGCAATGACTTCAAATCGTCTTCTTTCGCATCTGGATATTGGAAAAGAAAATTATACATCGTTGGCACTCCAGCAAAAACGGTCGCCTCATATTTTTTGATTTGCCTGAATATTTCTTTTGGACTGAATTGCGGGACAATTAAAAGCGTACCTCCGCTCAACAACGGGGCATTCACTACTACTGTTAAACTGAAAACATGGAACATTGGCAATGTCGTAATGACACGGTCACTTTCCGTGATTTTTAAATATTCACCAACATCATGTGCATTGGAGAATATATTCGTATGCGTGAGCATGGCCCCCTTTGGTTTTCCTGTTGTCCCGGAAGTATAGAGTATGATTGCCGTATCTTCAGGGTCCAGCTCTGGGCCTTTGAAGCCGGCATCTCCCTTTTCAACCATCTTTGTAAACGATTTCATTTTTGGGCAGATGCTCAATTTGCTACTATCACCATTATCCGGCTGCGTTTCACAAATTACATATGAATCTACACTTGAGAGGATCGGGTTCATTTTTTCTAATAAGGGTAAAAGCTTATCTAATGCCACGACGACCTTTACATCGCCGTTATTCAGGATGTATCCAATCTCATCAGGTGTGTAAATCGGATTTACGGGAATGACGGTCGCACCTGCTCGTAAAGCCCCATACAATGAAATGATGAAGTGTGGAGAATTGCCTAAAACCAGCGCAACATTATCACCTTTTGAAACACCAAGCTTATGTAGTTCGTCTGCAAACTTAGTAACGGCTTGATCCAATTCCCCATATGAAGTGGATTGATCCATAAAATAATAAGCTGGCTTATCGACCTTTCCTAAAGCCGTTTGATGAAGCTGTTCGGATAAATTCATCGTTCTCCCTCCCCTGCAATTAGCATGAATGAATCGCCATTCATTTTTAGAGTAAACTAAATACTTTTTTATTATATTAAAAGAAAATGATTACAGCAACAATTTTATCCATATTCAAGCAATAACTGTCATTGTTAGCCACAAAAAAAGCGCCCTAGTAAGTCAGGACGGCTTTTCAGGCTTAATAGATTAAAGCCAATATTTCTTCTTTCGTTACATTGCCAAAGTAATGTCGAACATTTATCTCATCTAATACACTGCTGATAGCATCCTTTTCATAGCGCGTTCCAGTAAGCTTTTGTTCTATATCCGTTACTTCTCCAACCCCAAAGAAATCACCGTAGATTTTACAGTTCTCAATGACACCCCTACTCACTTCAAGACGGATATCAACAGACCCTACAGGGAACCTATGAGAATTTTGCAAGTTGAATTTAGGTGATTTTCCATAGTTCCACTCCCAGTTTTGATATCTTTCTTCCGAGATCTTGTGTATCTTCTCCCAATCTGCCTCGGTTAAAACATACTCTGTAACCTCACCGCTATCTTGGAAAATATTTTGCAGCAGGAATGAACGGAATTCTTCAACAGACATTGGTTCTTTTAAGAAATCGGCGATATTTCCGACGCGGCTCCTTATCGATTTAATCCCTTTGGACTCGATTTTATCTTTTTTCACTTTTAAAGCGGATACAATATGATCCATTTCTGATTGAAACAACAAAGTACCATGACTGAACATCCTGCCCTTCGTTGAAAACATCGCATTGCCAGAGATTTTCTTTCCTTCAGCAAGGATATCATTCCGTCCGCTTAATTCAGCTTGTATTCCTAGTTTCTCGAGTGTTTCCACGACAGGCTGGGTGAACTTCTTGAAATTATGGAAGCTATCTCCGTCATCTTTCGTAATGAAACTAAAATTGAGATTTCCCAAGTCATGATAAACCGCTCCGCCCCCTGAAAGACGGCGAACAACAGTAATGCCATTTCCCTCTACATAATCGGCATTGATTTCTTCAATAGTATTTTGATTCCTTCCTATGATGATTGAAGGGCGATTAATATAAAAAAGAAGATAGGTTTCGTCTATATTTAAATGTTTAAGCGCATATTCTTCTATGGCCAGATTTATTCTCGGGTCCGTTATTCCCTTATTATCAATAAAAAGCACAGTTGTTCCTCCTTCTAGACTTCATTCATACTTCATTTATAATTGGAATTCGAGATTGGTTTTCGCTATAGCTATCTCCCTTTTGAATACCTCGGATGCTTCTTTTTTCAGTTGATTATGATCTCCAAAATGCGGGAGATGAGTTAACAGCAAAAGCTGGACGTCTGCCTTTTCGGCTAGCATGCCCGCTTCTCTAGCCGTCATATGCCCCGCTTTTGAACCATCCATATCACTGTAAAAATTACTTTCACATAATAAAACATTGGCATCTTTAGCGAAATCCGCAAGCTCATCCATATAGGAGCTGTCACCTGTGTAAACAATCGAATGATTTTCTGCCTCAATCCTCATTGCATAACAAGGGACAGGATGTTTTGTTTTCATGAACGTAAATTTGCACGGTCCAATTGTTAACGGTTCATCAACAGAGTAGGCTATCCCCTTTGTCACGTCTTTATAAGTTAACTTTCTAAATTCAGCTTCAACTAAAGCATGCCCATAAATAGGAATGGTCCTTTTGTTGCTGCCCAATATCTGCTGTATGAGCGCAGCGTGTTGCAGGACACCGACATCCGCTACATGATCCGGATGATAGTGCGATAATACAACAGCACCAAGATCCTCCGGCTTCATATGATTTTGCAACTGTGATAGAACACCGCTGCCACAATCAAGCAGAATGCGAAAATCTTCATATTCAAGCAAATAACCAGAGCTTGCCTCATTTTTAGCTGGATATCCGCCCCAGCAGCCAATTACGGTGATTTTCATGCTTAGGCACTCCTTTTTTTCTCTCAATGACTTCCCCATTAATATAAACTATTCTTGCCCTTATTTCACCTTTTTTACTTATGTTATAAAACATTGGTTGACATACACAATCTGTTATAATACAATAAAACCATAGTAAAGAGAATAACAATAAAAATCAGGAGATGATGTTCATGATTCAAAGTAGCGTTGAGTTCTTTAAAAACCTGCCTCCTAAACAATGCACGGATTGCGGAAAAAAAATTGAAGAACAGCACGAATGTTATGGAAACCACTGTGATCATTGCCTTTCTGGAGAGTAATAATGATGTGTTTCACCATCTGCTTCCCAATTAGTGGATGATCCCATATAAAGTTCAGTTTCGCAGCTGAAAAATATCCCCAAATAGAAAGAAGAGATACCAATGTTCGGTATCTCTTCTTTCTATTTTTTCGCTTTTTGGCAAAAAAATAGAATTATCACGGAGCGGATAATCCTTTGAATAAATATATTTTGAATAGTTCAGCAATTTCCTCTTTCTCTAATGGGGCATGATTCCTCTCCCAATCATAAATAAGGGCAAGGTACATCTTTAGCATCAGGAAAGCAGTTATCTCTGGATCACAAGGTTGTATATAGCCCTTATCAATCGCTATTTTAAGCTTTTCCTTAATGTAAGATACAATGGCTTCTTCCATTTCATTAACCATGTCCTGAACGGCCGGGGTACCAATTTCCCGCTCTTCCTGAAGAAGTTTTAAAGATAATTGATGCTCCTGCCTAAACTCCAGAATTCGATACACAGCCCGATGTAGATTTTCAAAAAAGTGGAGTTGATCATCCAAAGATTGTTCAGCCTCATATTTCATTTCCTCTATCAACCGCTGAACGATCTCTTTAAACAGCTCTTCTTTATTTTTATAAAAGGTATAAATGGTCCCTTTTCCAACATTGGCAATTTTAGCGACTTGATCCATCGTCGTTGCTTTGTATCCAAAAAGTGAAAACGACTTGGTCGCGGCTTCTAAAATTAATTTTTTACGATCAACAGACATTTCCCACCTCGATTCTGACCAGACGGACAAAACAGTCAATAAGTTCAATAATATCTTACCAAAAATATTCAGTCTTTTCAATCAAATATTTATCTCCTAGAGAAACAATGGCTATCCTCATTTCCGGACAGCCACTGAAGACAGATTATTTAATTTACGCAATCGTTTCCAAGCTTGCATTCCCATCCATACCAAAAGTTTAGTCCTGATTTAGAGCATGGTTCAACTTCATTTTAATATGTAGCCATTCGCAATCATGGATAATGGGAATATCCCCTATTAACTAATCATTTTTCCTGTAATCTGTTTAAGATGATTGTGGCCAATGAATCGATGAATGCCGGTTTAACATTAGGCATATCCGGCCGGTAGTAACCTGCACCAATCTCTTCCGTCACAACCATACATTCATAATCGTTATCATAAAGAACTTCAAGATGCTCGGCAACGAATCCTACAGGGATGTAAATGAAAGCTTTATAACCTTTTTCTTGATGAAGATCTCTGGTTAAATCCTGCACATCCGGTCCTAGCCATGGTTCAGGTGTTTGTCCAGCGCTTTGCCAGCCTACTGCATAGTTGATGACCCCTGCTCCTTTTGCAATCATGTCCGCAGTTTCTTGCAATTGATTTGGATATGGATCCCCTAATTGCAATATCTTTTCAGGGAGACTATGTGCAGACACAATCAAAGCATAATTATCACGCTCATCCGAAGTCATTTTCCCTATTACTTCTTTTACTTGGTCCACCCAATATTGAATGAATTTCGGCTCGTCATACCAGCTCTCAACAGATGTGATGGTAAGGTCACCCAATTTAGCGGCTTCATCCTGAGCACGTCCATTATATGACTTCACACTGAATGTTGAGAAATGCGGCGCCAATACAATACTGACCGCTTCTTTGATACCGTCATCATGCATTTGTTTCACGGCGTCTTCAACAAAAGGTTCAATATGTTTCAGTCCTAAATAGGCCTTGAATTCGATATCTTCCTGAATGGAATTCAATTGCTTTTCAAGGGCCTCAGCTTGTCCTGCTGTTATTTTCGCGAGCGGGGACAATCCACCGATCGCTTCATATCTACCTTTTAGATCGGCAATCAATTCGTCACTGGGTCTTCTTCCATGGCGAATATGTGTATAATATCTTTCAATATCCTCTTCTGTGTACGGGGTACCATAAGCCATAACCAGAAGGCCCATTCTTTTTCTTGACATGAAACTACACCTCTTTTAAAAATTTCGTTCTTTTATTGTGCATCCATTTAAGGTCTTTTAGCAAACAGTTCGCTCATGCTAATTCTTTTTTGCTGAATATTCATGGATGAAAGTGGTCAATCTCTTCAGTGTTTCCGGATTTACGGAAGGGAAAACCCCATGTCCAAGATTAAAGATGTAGCCATCCTGTTGCATGCCCTGATCAAGGATCTGTTTCGTCCGCTCTTCTATAACATCCCATGATGATAATAGCAGGGCCGGATCAAGGTTACCTTGAACGGTTTTTTGTATCCCCATCTGTCTAGCTTCAGTAATTGGAAGTCTCCAATCCAGCCCGACTACATCAATTGGGAGGTCATTCCATTCCATTGCCAAGTGACTTGCACCGACCCCAAACATGATTAGCGGTACATTTTCTTCACGTAATGAAGAAAAGATGCGATTCATGATTGGCTTGATGAATACGCGGTAATCTTCAACGTTCAATGCACCCACCCATGAGTCAAAGATTTGGATGGCTTTGACGCCTGCTTTTATTTGTGACTTAACATAAATAATGATCATGTCCGCTAACTTATCCATTAAAGCAAACCAGGCCACTGGCTCTGAATACATGAAAGCTTTTGTCTTATTGTAGTTTTTGGAAGGGCCTCCTTCAATCATATATGAAGCAATCGTGAAAGGTGCACCAGAAAAACCAATCAAAGGAACGGACAATTGCTCTGTGGTCAATAGTTTAATCGTATCCAACACGTATGGAATGTCTTCCTCTGGATTCAATTCACCTAGTTTTTCAACGTCTTTCACCGATTGGATCGGATTGGATATGACTGGACCGATACCCGACTTAATCTCTACATCCACTCCAATGGCTGGTAGCGGTGTCATTATATCTTTATATAAAATCGCTGCATCTACATCATATTGCTCAACTGGCAATCTCGTCACATATGCGCATATTTCCGGCTGATGAGTTATTTCAAAAAGGGAGTACTTTTCTTTCAATTTACGATATTCCGGCTGTGAACGGCCAGCCTGGCGCATATACCAAACAGGTACATGATCCGATTTTTCTCCTCTAGCAGCTTTTAAAAATGTATCATTCGTAATTTCCTTAGACATTAATATCCACCTTTCAAGCAATCACGTTTCTATTTTTACTCATTACTTACATAGAATATCAGAAGGATGTTGAATTTGAAATTGAATCTCCTTAAACTATAGCTTTTTATATAATAGAAGTATAGCCAACCTATTTATTTGTCAGAAAATCGACGTTTTTGTACGGAATTCAATCAATTTCCAAGTCCATTTGTGCAAGGTACTGAGAATTATATTTGTGGAAATGGTAAAAGCGCTATTCATTGGGTAAAATGGGTATACAGATACTATATAAGAGTTGGAGGGGAATTTATGAATGTATTCATCACTTCAGGTACTTATGATTTTTTGAAATTAAAAAAAGATAAGCACCCGAATGAAAAAATATTACTTATGCAGAATGCTCAAAACACTGTACTTTTACATGAAACAACAGGTAAAACGCTCTTCAGCTCGCCACGTAAATATGAAGTAGTTGATGGGAAGGGATCTCTTCAAGATCATGGATATGTGGTCATGAACAATATCCCTGTCAGTGAGGAAGGACGGCCGGTATTTGAACATCGCTTTAAAAACAGGGCAGGGCTAATTGAAAATGAGCCCGGCTTCGTTGCCCTTCGTATCCTGAGGCCAATCAACTCTGAAACATATGTTATCTTAACGATTTGGGAAAAACAATCGGACTTTATGAACTGGAAGAAATCCAGTTCATTCCAGCAGGCGCATAGCAGTGACTCCAAACCTCCTGTTACGAATTCCAGCCAGAAGATGTTTTCAGGTGAAGCCTTCGTAACGCAGTATACATTGGTGAAAGATTCCGAGGAATAGACTATCGCTGCTTAATAAGAGGCCCATCCCCTTAAGGATGGGCCTCTTTGATTTAAGCTCTTCGAGAGTTTATTTTGGACTGCCAAAATGATATAGCTCTGTTATTATAACTATTAAACAATCCGACAAATTTCTTCATTATTTCCGGGGAAATGTAACAGGTATTTACAGATATTCCATCTGAGAGTCCTTTTTTTCAAATTACTCTCCGCCCTAGGAACTTATACAAATTAAACAAGGTTAAACTATATGCAGCTCCTAGTGCAAAACCTGCCAAGATATCAGATGGAAAATGAACTTTCATAGCGATCCTGCTGACCCCGATGAGCAGAACCAGACAAACGAAACCGATTCCAGCTGCCCATTTCAATGAGTCTCCTTTACCTTCTTTAATAATTAAATAAGCAACCATACTGAAGAAAATAAGGCCTACCATTGCGTGGCCACTTGGAAAACTGAAACCAGCGGTCTCCATCAAATGATTTTCAGGGCGCACTCTTTGAATATGATTTTTTATCCACCCGTTTAATACATCGCCCCCAGCGATTCCGATAGAGAAGACGGCCATGGTCCAATAATCCTTCTTTATTATCCACAAATATAGAACACATAGTAAGCTTCCAAAACCAATGGACATGGATTTCCCAAGATAGGTAATCAACTTGAAGAAAGTGAACCAAAAAGAATTTTCACTTAAGGAAATAAGTTCGGCAATATATGTATCAAACGCTAAAGTATTCTCACTCTGGACTTCATGCATCAAAAAAAAGAATAGCAACAAGCAAAGCAAAACCATAGCAATCCAGGAATATTTAATCATTGTATATCGCTCCTCGAGGTATTTAATTCACTTTGGATCATTCAAAATATGATATACTATTTACAATTAAACCAATCATTGGGAGGTGCAAAATGATACAGCGATTACATGATCTTCTAGATGGTTCCTATGAAGAAATGGTCTCCATCAGGCGTTATCTTCATCAACATCCTGAGCTTTCTTTTCAAGAAACCCAAACGGCAGCCTTCATCGCTGACTATTATGAAAAACTTGGAATCGAACACCGGACGAATGTAGGCGGTAATGGTGTTATTGCCAAAGTTACGGGCAGTAAGCCTGGTAAAACCGTAGCTTTGCGCGCTGATTTCGACGCCTTACCCATTCAAGATGAAAAAGAAGTTCCCTATAAATCTACCGTACCTGGGGTAATGCATGCGTGTGGACACGATGGCCATACAGCGACACTCCTTGTCCTTGCAAAAAACCTGAATGAACTGAAGAATGAGCTCGAAGGTGAATATATATTTATCCACCAGCATGCTGAAGAATATGCTCCAGGGGGAGCCAAACCGATGATTGAGGCTGGCTGCCTTGATGGGGTGGATGTAATTTTCGGCACCCATTTATGGGCTACGGCCCCTACCGGAACAGTCCAATACGCATATGGACCCCTTATGGCAGCTGCTGACCGTTTTGAAATCATCATTCAAGGGCAGGGCGGACATGGAGCACAGCCGCATAAAACCCGTGATGCCATCGTCGTCGGATCTCAGCTAGTCATGGCCCTACAGCAAATCGTAAGTCGCCGCCTTAACCCAATCGATTCTGCAGTCATTACCGTTGGTTCCTTTGTAGCGGATAATGCCTTTAACGTCATTGCAGATAAGGCTAAAATAATCGGGACCGTCCGCACTTTCAAGGAAGATGTCCGTTCATTCATAAGCGAAGAAATGGAGCGGGTTGTTAAAGGAACGTGCCTAGCTGCGGACTGTACGTATGATTATCAATATTTCCAAGGCTATCCTGCTGTTATCCCACATGATGAGGAAACGAAATTCCTTATCGAAAGCACTGAGGCAGTCAAAGAAGTTTTGATTACAGAGGAAATTGACCCGGATATGACAGGGGAGGATTTTTCTTATTATTTACAAAATGTGAAAGGTACATTCTTCTTTACAGGGGCCAGACCAAAAAATGAACATACCTATCCGCATCATCATCCTTTGTTTGACATCGATGAAAAAGCGATGCTCATTGCAGCCAAAATATTAGGTACGTCAGCTGTAACCTATCACAATAAGAAACGATCCTCACAAAAGGTGAATGAATCTTTATTGCGGTCATGATAAAGGGACGGGTTTTCCCCGTCCCTTACTCTTTTAGAAGTCTGATTCGGTAACAATTGACAGCCGTCTCCCCGAGCTGTTCCAGCAGATGATGGTTGGCATATGCACCGACAGCTGCCCCAAGCCCTGGGACTAGCTGGAACATTTTGATGACATCGATGTGATCGCGATATTCCTGCTGAAATTTTTGCCAGTCTATTTCCGGCCATTTCCCTGAATCCCATTCTTCTATTATTGGTAATGTTTCCATCTTTTTTTCCTCGCTTGAAAACGCCATCTGAAAGATATGGAGTATAAATAGGCGTTCCTCATACTTATTTGGATCGAAACCGTATATACGGGATATCTCAAATAATAACTTCATCTTAATGCTTAGAAGCAAAGGGAAATCAGCCAGCCCGATTAAAAGCCCTGCCGCTCCAGTCCCTACACCTTCTATAACGGCCGTTTTTCGATATGCATTTACGGTTTCTGCAACCCATTCTTCTTTTTGTTGTAAGGATAGAAGCATGACATTTTTTTCTTTAGACATGTATTTCGAACCTGATAATACGGCCTCTATCATGCCTTTAATACTTTCAGTAATCATTTTGTGCACTTGGTCTGGAATATAGCTATTCACTTTGATTTGCACCTTTTTGGACATCCGCTCAAGCCTGCCGGATTTCTTGGCTATTTTCTTTTTCCAGGATACTAGTTCCGATAATGCCATTTGTTCATATTCGTCCATTTTCACACCTCCGTTACTTATGTATATAACCCTCTCAAGCCTTTTAGTTTCAATTTTCACTTCTTACAAAGAAAAAGCTGATTTTATGAAAAATCAGCCTCCAGCTTAAAAGTTTTTAATTTTCTTTGTTGCATAATTTTTAAAACCGAATAAGAAAACAAGACCCATCGCCAATGCAGCCAAAGCAGACATCCATTCTCCTTTCACTAGAAGGACCATGCAAAAGACGATGTCTTCAAATAATAGGAAATAAGAAATAAGCTTAATGACAGCAGACTCTCTCATTTTTGAAGGCAATGGATACAATGAGACCCACACTTTCCATTCATGAACCTTCCAAACCGGCAGCAGTTGCAGGGCTGTCATGAATAGAAACATAAAAATCACGATCAAATGCGCCCATAAGTTAGTGAATACAACTAAAATGACGGACCCAATGATAGTTAAACGAAAACAAAGTCCCACATAATCATTAGATCGCAACAAAGTACGGGCATATAGATAATTATAAGTTGATCTCTCACCATACGGGATAAATGATAAAAGCCAGTCCATCCACTTCCTTCTTGCTACCTTTCCTTTCAAATGGGGAACATCAGTAAACATGTTTGCAATTCGATAAAAGGAATTCATCCGTTTATTCTCCAATTCAACCAGCCGTTCCCACTTCAATACAAAATCTTTAGTTGCACTTCGGTAATACATGTAGAGCCCTATCAATAATAGGATGGTTATCAGAGCAAACAGTATATTCGCCCTTGAACAGATGAAATAGAGCATTACTCCATTAAGGATAAAACGGATGAGTGAGTCCCAATGGCTCACTGATGTATCCTGATATTTCAATACCTGCCATCGCATGGTTAAATTCAAAAATTTCATAACCAGCAATACAATAAGGATGGACCCAAAGTCTTTACCGCTTGCATCCGTAACTTTCGTATACATCGGTAAAAAAGCAATTAATACAACCAGCAGGATAAAGCCTTGCATAACCCAACTTAACAACAGTGAATTTTTGAAATAACTTTTCAATTTCGTTTCAAGCGGTAACAGGAATACGGTATCCGGTTCTTTCAAAAAAGTATTTATCGGGCTTCTGGTTACAATGATTGATAAAACAATGGCCATGATCCATTCAGCCGGAAAATCACTGTCTAACGTTTTCACCCAATCACTGTAATAGTAAGCCAAACCACCAAGAACCAACACCATGACGAAAACAAGATGTCCATTAAAAATATAGCGAAGATATTTTTGCGTTTCATTTATATAGCCTAAATATCTTTCCTTCCAGAGATTTTGACTATTCATGTCCAATTTCTTCTTTCGTCAATTGAACATATAAATCGTCAAGCGTTGCCCCCGGCATGGAAAATTGTTCCCGAAGCTGCTCCAGATTACCCTTTGCGCGGATTTCCCCATTATGCAGGATGATGAAAGAATCACAATACCGCTCGGCTGTTGCCAGTATGTGGGTGGACATTAAAATTCCCGCTCCACTCTCTTTCGTTTTCCTCATCAAATCAAGCAAAGATTGAATGCCTAATGGATCAAGACCTACGAAGGGTTCATCCACGATATATAAAGATGGCTGTACTAAAAAGGCGCACATAATCATGACCTTTTGTTTCATCCCTTTTGAAAAATGGGCCGGAAACCATTTAAGTCTTTTCTCCATATGGAATTCCTTTAACAGAAATTCCATTCTTTCTTTATATGTAGCTTCCGCCAAACCATGCGCCATGGCCGTCAGCTTTAAATGCTCCTCAAGTGTCAGCTCATCATATAAGATCGGCGTCTCTGGAACATAAGTGAATTGTTTACGGTATGTATCCGGGTCCTGTGCAAGTGTTTTACCATGAATCGAGACACTTCCGCTTTTTGGCTCCATGAGTCCGATGATATGTTTAATCGTCGTACTTTTCCCTGCCCCATTGAGCCCGATTAACCCCACTAGCTCATTTGGTTGAATGTCAAAACTTATTCCTTTTAAAACGGGCGTTTTCGTGTATCCGCCGACTAATTGATTAATTTCCAATAAGGACATTTTAACGACCCTTTCTATATAGAGGTTCTTGATTCCATTTTACCAAATTATCCTGCTTTTATATAGTCGGGTGTTCCGTGTTGAAATTTCCATAAATAACTAATTATATTTTTCCCGCTAAGTGGCCATCATAATTAAGGAAGAAGGGGTTAGTCATTACGAGTGATTCACATCATATTGTAAATGAGGTGTCAGTTAAAGACGTATTACACTGAAATACCCAAATGTTTTTTTACAAATGATTCACATCATGTTGTAAATGAGGTGTCAGTTAAAGACGTATTACACTGAAATGCCCAAATGTTTTCTTACAAATGATTCATATCATGTTGTAAATGAGGTGTCAGTTAAAGACGTATTACACTGAAATGCCCAAATGTTTTCTTACAAATGATTCACATCATATTGTAAATGAGGTGTCAGTTAAAGACGTATAACTGAATTAAACCATAAGCTTCATTTAAAAAAATCGTTTCGAGCAGGGAGATGGTTCTCTTGCACGTAAAAGCAGAAAAATCATTCAATAATTATCAATTATGCTTTGAAAGTTGATGAAACTTTAAAGATATAGGAGATGGTTGCTTTGAATGGAAAATCTCTAATCAGATAATAACCATATTTTACTTTAATGTAGATGAGGTGTTTGTCGCAGAGAATTTATGCTAAATACGAATTTTGAAGCTAAATCCCCCTTTTTCAAATGAGCAGGGTGCAACTTAATGTTGCATCCTGTTTTTATGATTTTTTCTTTTCTCAAGGATTCATGCTATGGTACGATTAACCAAATACATTAACTTTTAAAGGAGCGCTTTTAATGAGTGATTGCATTTTTTGCAAAATAATCGATGGGGAAATTCCAAGTACCAAAGTCTTCGAAAATGAACATGTACTGGCTTTTCTCGATATCAGTCAAGTAACAAAAGGCCATACACTGGTTATTCCTAAAGTACATAAAGAAAACCTCTATGAGTTAACACCTGAAATTGCCAAGGATCTATTTGAAGTGGTTCCGGAAATCGCCCGTGCGATGAAACAGGAATTCCAACCTGTAGGCCTGAATCTTTTAAATAATAATGGGGAAGCAGCAGGGCAGTCCGTTTTCCACTTTCATATGCATTTAATTCCGCGGTATGGTGAGGGTGACGGCTTTGGGGCTGTTTGGAAAACAAATGCCCGTGACTATACACCTGATGATCTGAAACAAATCGCTGATTCTATTGCACAGCATATTAAATGACTAAGAATAACTTAAAGGCATTCTTACCCCCTTTTTAAAAGATCGGCAAAATAACGTCTTCTAAAGTTTTGATCCAAAAACATTAATCCTGATTTGGTCCTCACTTCATTGTGCTGGACCTTTTTTAATTTGGCCATATATTCCAACAAGTTATCCACTTAAAATTCTAAATTTTCCTCCTATTGAATTTAGTTTTCTGGTAGGATATATAAATAGACTTTAACACATTGTCGTATAGGAGGAAGAAAATTGAAACGTGCACACAATTTTAACGCTGGGCCAGCCGCCCTTCCCTTAGAAGTTTTACAAAGAGCCCAAAACGAATGGTTGAATATTGAGGATTCCGGTATGTCCGTCATGGAATTAAGCCACCGAAGTGCTGAATTCGAAAAAATTCATAACCATGCCCTTCAATCATTAAGGGACCTTTTGGAAATTCCTGAAAATTATGAAGTTCTTCTACTGCAAGGAGGAGCAAGTCTTCAATTCTCCATGATTCCCATGAACATTTTGAATGATGGAAAAAGGGCAGATTATGTCCTTACTGGTTCTTGGTCGGAAAAAGCAATAAAAGAAGCAAAAAAGGTTGGTAAAACGGAAGTAGTCGCTTCATCCAAAGATGATAAATATACGTTCATACCTAAAGTTGAAGACATCCAAGTGAATGATGATGCTGCGTATCTTCATATCACAAGCAATAATACGATATACGGAACGCAATGGAAGGACTTCCCGAATACAGGCAACGTTCCTTTAGTAGCCGATATGTCAAGTGATATTCTTAGCAAAAAAATTGATGTTAGTAAATTCGGCATCATATATGCAGGTGCACAAAAGAATCTAGGTCCGTCGGGAATCACAGTCGTTATCATCCGTAAAGATTTAATAACGGATAATGAGAAAATCCCATCCATGATGAACTATTCTATCCATTCAAAAAACAACTCTTTATACAACACACCTCCGACATTGGCCATTTACTTATTGTCCCTTGTGTTGGACTGGGCAAAAGAGCAGGGCGGCGTAGATAAGATTGCTAAAAACAACGAAGAAAAAGCAAAAGTCATCTACGATGCCATCGACGGAAGCGGTGGATTTTATAAAGGCCATGCCCTACCAGACAGCCGTTCATTGATGAATGTAACGTTCACGCTTCCATCTGAAGAAGCTGAAGCTCAATTCCTTAAAGAAGTGAAGCAAGCCGGATTCATAGGACTGAACGGTCACCGTTCCATCGGAGGCTGCAGAGCATCCATTTATAATGCAGTCCCTCTATCCCATTGCCAGGACCTTGCCAATTTCATGAAAAAGTTCCAGGAATCTTATAAAGCGAAGGAAGCTCAAACTCTTTAATTTCAAACAAAAATACCTTCAAAAAAAATAGGTCTTATGATATACTATTTTAAACTTCTTGCAACAGGCAATAGTGCATTGTTGAAGAAAAGATGTTAGTTGAGATGAGAATAGGAGAGATGAGTAAATGAAAACGAAAACCCTTGTGTCGCTGTCCCTATTAATCGGGATTGGGGCTGCCCTGCATTTTATCGTTCCTGGATTCTTCCTTGGAATGAAACCGGATATGATGTTGTTAATGCTGTTTTTGGCGATTACACTTTTTCCCGCGAAGAAGAATGTATTCATTGTCGCCTTGGCTGCTGGAGCCATCTCTGCCATGACAACTACATTTCCTGGAGGACAAATCCCAAATATCATAGACAAATTGGTAACAGCCTTTCTGTTTTATCTTTTATTCATCAGTCTTAAGAAGTTTTCAACATCCGTTGTCACCGTTAGTATCTTGACTGCCGTAGGAACAATGATTTCCGGCGCTGTCTTCCTTGGTTCGGCTTATTATATCGTTTCCCTTCCAGGGCCTTTCGTTGCACTTTTCGGCGCTGTTGTACTTCCTGCCGTACTGCTAAATACAGTTGCGATGGTCATCATTTATCCAATTGTGAACGGCATCGTAAAAAAATCGAATATACCTGTTAATGCTTAAGCTAGCTTGAGCATCATATGTAAAAAAGCACCGGATTGCCCGGTGCTTTTTTTTCATTCTTATGGATCTGGGAGTCAGTCAGGATCATCCTATAAGGGTCAGTGAATCAATACCCACATAAACCAAATGAAAAGCAATAACACCCCGGGAAGACCCAAAACGTAAGCTCTGGCCTGGAGCGCCCTCTTAGGCGGATAGATGCTGGGTGTTTTCGCTTTCCTTAAAAAATACCCCATACCGCACAGGCATATCAGGCCTAATAAAAAAATGATTTTCATTATTAACCCACCAGTGCCATCCATGTTCCGACAGCTTGTTTTTACTATCTATATGCTGCCCTTCCCTTTATATGAAGCATTTTTAATAAAGCTTCAAGTTATTTTTAAATATTATATATTTACTATC
>NZ_JBHXAS010000052.1:0-35045 GCF_042727425.1 Peribacillus sp. NPDC060253 | reverse complement strand
AAAACTACGTCAGACTTAAACTGAACCGCCGTATACCGAACGGTACGTACGGTGGTGTGAGAGGTCGGAGGCTAGGCGCCTCCTCCTACTCGATTTGTAATCGATTATGGCAGAATGTCTGGATTTCTTTAAGCCAAGCTTTAATCTAAACAGTTTGGGCAAGGATCAGATTTTTATATGCTCCGTCTTGATGTAGCAAATTATCATGGGCACCTTGTTCGATGATTTCCCCATTTTGTACAACGATGATGCGGTCGGCATGTTTAATTGTCGCTAATCTATGTGCAATGACAAGTGTAGTCCGATTTATCGAGAGTCGTTCCAATGCTTTCTGAACTGCTTTTTCGGTCTCGGTATCTAGTGCGGAAGTGGCTTCATCGAGTATTAATATCGGTGGATTCTTCAGGAATATACGGGCAATCGAGACACACTGCTTTTGCCCGCCTGATAATTTCACTCCACGTTCCCCAATCAACGTATCCAAGCCTTCGGGCAATTGTTCGATCAAGTCATTTAATTGAGCATCTTCGATGGCTTGGTTCAATTGGGCTTCGGTTGCCTCGGAATTGCCATACATGATGTTATCCCGAATCGTTCCATCAAATAAAAAGACATCTTGTTGTACGATACCGATCTGTTTTCTTAATGAAGTCAATTTGTAGTTCCGGATATCGATTTATAAATCAAAGGTATTGGATGTCTTGCGCTTAGGCGACTCGATTGCCATTGGAGTAGGTGTACAGGTAGAAAAAGAACGTAGGCTTTTATTGATGATTTCAGTCGCATTGGCTGGTGTATGCGTTTCGGTGGGCGGAGGCATTTCGTTTTTAGGTTTGATCGCACCGCATATAGCCAGGAGATTAGTGGGGGCAAGACATGCAAAACTATTACCACTCACTGCAATCTTAGGTTCATTATTGCTGTTATCTGCCGATACATTGGGACGAGTCATCATGGCCCCAATGGAATTGCCAGTTGGGATTATCATTTCGATTTTAGGAGCGCCGTATTTTATCTACTTACTCGTGAAAAACATTTAAAATAAGGAAAAAAGCCATTTTTCAGTACTCTAAGGAGAATGTTTTTTTTTTATTAGTCCCGTTTTTTAAAAAAAAGATATACAGGCATCGGGGGTGATAGACAAGCCTTAAAAAGAAATATTAAAAAATATGTTGACCAAACAGCTTGTATCCGCTTACAATAATATTTAGTTATTAGTGTATTTAGAAAATTGTAAAAGAGGTACCGCATGACAAAGGAATTCGACAGAAGAATCGGGCGCCATGCAATCATGTACGCGTTTGCGGACGAAGAGGAAGAAGTCATATTAACAACCGAATTAAAGCGTATGAATTGGCTTTATGGAAAAGGTAAAGTCGGTTCAATGGAGCTGCAGAAAGTAGTTGCGGCCATTGAGACATCAGCGAAAAGATTGGGATTAGTCAATCCCGATACTTATCGTGAAATGCATGCGCTGTATCATGCGATTCTCGAGGCACTCCAAGGAGTGACACGCGGCCAAGTCGAGCTTGGCGGTCTATTGAGGACGGCAGGCCTTCGGTTTGCAATCGTTCGTGGCAGGCCGTTTAAAAACGGGGACGAAGGTGAATGGATTGCTGTTGCCGTTTATGGAACGATTGGGGCACCGGTTCGGGGATTTGAACATGAAGCGGTTGGCTTGGGAATTAACCACATTTGAATAATTAAAAGCCTATAGTTATTTAGTGAAATAGGGGGCTGTATTGAAAGACTGGATAAGTCTGTCAATACGGCCTCCTTTTGTTTGTTTAAAAAAAGAATAGGGGTGCAGGAAATGATTATGTTAACGGGCCAGTCTTTAACGATTGAAGAAGCGAAAAAAGTATTGTATGGGGAAGCATTTGTCACGGCTTCAGCCGAGAGTGTTAAAAAAGTGGAAAAAAGCCGGGAAGCGGTTGAGAATATCGTGAAACAAAAGAAAGTCGTCTACGGTATTACAACAGGATTCGGGAAGTTCAGCGATGTGTTGATCGATGCAGAGGACGCAGAGCAACTTCAGTGGAATTTGATTCATTCCCATGCATGCGGAGTAGGTGAACCGTTTCCTGAGGTGGTATCGAGAGCTATGGTTCTTCTCCGTGCCAATGCGCTATTAAAAGGGTTTTCCGGCGTTCGTCCGGTTGTCATTGAACGTTTGATCGACCTTTTGAATGCTCAGATTCATCCGGTCATCCCTCAGCAAGGTTCTCTCGGGGCTAGTGGGGACTTGGCGCCTCTTTCTCATTTGGCGCTAGTATTGATGGGAGAAGGGGAAGTGTTCTATAAAGGGGAGCGAATGGAGGCCATCATCGCTTTATCGAAAGAAGGCATTCTTCCAGTGACACTTAAAGCAAAAGAAGGTCTTGCCTTAATTAATGGTACGCAGGCCATGACAGGGATGGGACTCGTCAATTACATTGAAGCCGAACAGCTGGCCCATCAAACGGAGGCGATTGCTTCACTGACGTTAGAAGGGTTACGCGGCATTGAAGACGCTTTTGATGCGGATGTTCATCTAGCACGCGGTTACCGCCAGCAAACGGAGGTCGCTGAACGGATTCGTCGCATGATCAACGGCAGCCAGCTCATTACCAAGCAAGGGGAACTGCGGGTACAGGATGCGTATTCCCTTCGGTGCATTCCGCAAGTGCATGGGGCCTCATGGCAAACTCTCGATTATGTAAAAGAAAAATTGGAAATCGAAATGAATGCTGCGACGGATAATCCGCTTATTTTTGATGATGGTGAAAAGGTTATTTCAGGGGGCAACTTCCATGGCCAGCCGATTGCATTTGCGATGGACTTCATGAAAATCGCTGTTGCCGAGCTTGCGAATATTTCAGAGCGCCGCATTGAGCGACTGGTCAATCCTCAGCTGAATGATTTACCGCCATTCTTAAGTCCTTCGCCTGGCTTGCAGTCCGGAGCGATGATCATGCAATATTGTGCAGCTTCACTCGTCTCTGAAAATAAAACACTCGCACATCCAGCAAGTGTGGATTCCATTCCATCTTCAGCGAACCAGGAAGATCATGTAAGCATGGGGACGATTGGGTCCAGACACGCCCATCAAATCATTCAAAATGTTCGACGCGTTTTGGCGATTGAGCTCATTTGTGCCTTGCAGGCAGTGGAATACCGTGGGATTGAAAAGATGGCTCCATTTACAAAAGAGTTTTATACGGAAGCAAGAAAGCTTATTCCAAGCATTACGCAAGATCGTATTTTTTCAAAAGACATTGAAGCAGCGGCGAGTTGGTTACATCAAATCGATTGGAATTCATTTATTCATGGAAGCTTACCTACGACATAATAAGAAGTGCTGAATATAAGTTTTTTTAAAGGCCGTCGATTCCTTTTAATATTCGTTAGGCTTATATGCCCCTTGTCTTGGGTATTTAAGCCTAACATAGTTACGTAAATGCTATATAGATTCCTATATCCAAAAAAGGTCTCAGCATAAAGAGAAAATGACCTTGAAATAGAAGAAGTAAACTATTGAGAGAATGATCGACTTTGCTTTATTCGTGCTAGATTAAATATGCATTTTTGGAGGGGAATCTAATTTGGAGAATCGGCAATTGCAACCGCCTGCTGAAAATGAACAAAACGAGCCGTCAAATTCTTTACAAAGAAAACTAAAAGCGCGCCATCTGACGATGATATCTTTGGGCGGGGCGATTGGAACAGGACTCTTCCTCGGGAGCGGACCGGCCATTCACTCTGCAGGACCTGGCGGGGCTTTGGTCGCTTATACCGTAATTGGCATCATGGTTTATTTTATTATGACAAGTCTTGGGGAACTAGCTTCATTTATGCCAGTCAGCGGAGCTTTCAGTACATACGCCACGCGATTTATCGATCCAGCACTGGGTTTTGCACTTGGCTGGAACTATTGGTTCACTTGGGCGATGACACTTGCCGCGGAGCTATCTGCCGCAACGATGGTTATGAAGTTTTGGTTTCCTAACAGTCCGTCGTTTTTATGGAGTTCTTTGTTTTTAGTTTTGATATTCTTGTTGAATTACGTATCCGTTAAAGGGTACGGAGAAGGGGAATATTGGTTTTCGCTCATTAAAGTGGCAACCATCATCATTTTTATCGTTGTCGGTATATTGATGATATTCGGCATCATGAACGGAGAGGCGATTGGTTTTAAAAACTTCACGGTGGGTGACGCTCCGTTTGCCGGTGGATTTTTGGCAACATTGGGTATTTTCATAGCCGCTGGTTTTTCTTTTCAAGGAACAGAAATAGTCGGTGTTGCAGCCGGTGAAAGTGAAGACCCAGCAAAGAATGTACCACGTGCAGTTCGCAGCATCTTTTGGAGGATTTTCCTTTTCTATATCCTGGCGATCATTGTTATTGGTTTGATCATTCCTTATACGAATGGAAGTCTGCAGGGGCACACGATCATGGTTAGCCCGTTTACGATGGTATTTGAAAAAGTGGGACTGGCCTTTGCAGCTTCCGTGATGAATGCCATCATCTTAACGGCCGTATTATCCGCAGGTAATTCGAGTCTTTACGTGACAAGCCGAATGTTGTACTCGATGGCAAACGAAGGGCTGGCACCGCGTATTTTTGGAAAGCTTAACAAGCGCGGCGTTCCTATTTGGGGATTGATTGTGACTTCACTTGTAGGGATGTTGGCGTTTTTTGCTTCTATTTTCGGTGATGGAGTCATTTATCTTTGGCTGATGAATGCAGTTGGAGTCACTGGATTTATATTCTGGCTCGGTATAGCGGCGACCCATTACCGATTTAGGAAAGCATACATTTCTCAAGGGTATTCACTGAACGATCTTCCCTATCGATCAAAATGGTTTCCTTTCGGACCGATATTTTCCTTTGCCCTTTGTTTTTTCGTTTTAATGGCGCAAAACTATCAAGCCTTTATTGGAGATCACATTAATTGGGCAGGTGTGATCGCTGCCTATCTTGGCATTCCATTTTTTCTGGCAATGTGGCTTGGCTATAAGTTCATTAAGAAAACGAAAGTAATTCCGTTAGAGGAGTGCCAATTTGATTTTGATGAACACCGGAATGCATAACGAACTTTACGCTTCCCAATACTATTAATTCAATATTAATTATGAACCTTGAAATGAGAATGTTCATTTCAAGGTTTTTTTGCCGTTTCGGGAACAAAATACCAGATTCTCCAGGGAGGGAAATGTATAGAAAATACATGTTTTATTTGGCCAAAAACGTTTTTTTTCGTATTTTGGATTATTTAGGGTTAAAAAAAAACTGAAAAATTTTATGATGGAAGATGGGCCTTTAGGTTAATAGGTTGTTAAAACGCTGTCATATCAACGTTTTAACTGGATGTCGAAACCTTTCAATTGGAAGGTGATTTTTGCATGTATAGGCGAGAATTCCGCCCCACATCATTTGAATTTATATTCATTCTTTGTTAAGGTAATGAAGTACTTTAGGGATGACGGTTTAGCCCATATGCTGGGAATGAACAAAACCTAAAAATAAAAAAACCATTATATTTCAGTTGGTATATACTGTGCCTGTTAGTTTCCTCAGTTTTATGCACCTCTTTTCCCTACTTGAAATGGGAATCCCATAATCAATTTTTCTATGCGTATTGGTGTCATGCTGTACTGCAAGTATCATTCCACCTGATTAAGGAAATGAAGTAATTTAGAGGGTAGTCTTTAGTCCATCATCTGGACAAAAAACTCTAAGTGGAAATCGTTTATATTACAGTTGGTATATGTTTTGCCTGCTAGTTTCCTCAGTTGTGATTGCACCTCTTTTTCCTACTTGAAATGCTCAATTAATCACACATATAAAATCCAAGTAAAGAATTACTTCTTGGGAATAATAAAAATAGATTATTTTTCTATGCACGTTATGCCCTGTGTCTAGTTATGTGTCACTTCCGCTTTTTTTGAAGAAAAAGTATAGGGATAGAATAGCTTTGTTAATTTCAGTTAGTTCAAGGTACTTGTGCATTAATAATCATCACTCGCATAAAACGGGGGAATTCAGCAAAACTGAATATCATATGGGCAACTATTAGAATGAGGTGACTTGATGAAGCCGTATGTAGAAGTCAGAAATGTCTCGAAAATTTTTGGCAAATCTCCAAAAGCAGCAACAGATTTATTGATGCAAGGTAAAACGAAAAAAGAAATCTTGAAAGAAACGGGACAAACGGTCGGAGTGAATAATGTTAATTTCGAGATTTATCCCGGTGAAATTTTTGTCATCATGGGTCTTTCAGGAAGCGGGAAATCGACTTTAATCCGCATGTTCAATCGTTTGATTGATCCGACTTTGGGTGAAATCTTAATTGATGATGAAGATATCGTGAAGATGAACGCGGCCCGGTTAAGGGAAGTCAGACAAAAGAAAATAAGCATGGTCTTTCAGAACTTTGCTTTATTTCCGCATAAAACGATATTGGAAAACGCTGAATTTGGGCTTGAAATCCAGAAAGTAGATCCAACAAAACGTCATGAAAAAGCGATGAAGGCTCTAGAGGCAGTTGGATTGAAAGGCTACGAAAATCAGCTGCCATCACAGCTTAGCGGCGGTATGCAGCAAAGGGTTGGGTTAGCCCGGGCACTCGCAAGTGATACGGATATCCTATTGATGGATGAAGCCTTCAGTGCTCTAGATCCATTGATACGTAAAGATATGCAGGATGAACTGATTGAAATCCAAGATCAGTACAAAAAAACGATCATTTTCATTACCCATGATCTAGATGAAGCATTAAGAATAGGCGATAGAATCGCACTGATGAAAGATGGAAGTGTGATTCAATTGGGAACCCCTGAACAAATCATGATGAATCCAGCCAATGAATTTGTCGAGAAATTCGTGGAGGACGTTGATCTTTCAAAAGTACTGACAGCGTCACATGTAATGATACGTCCAGAGAAAATCGCAGTGGACAGAGGTCCGAGGGTTGCACTGGAAATCATGCGCAAACAAGGGTATTCAAGCATTTTTGTTGTGGATAGAAAGCAGAAGTTATTGGGTGCCGTCACTGCTGAACAGGCACGTCAGGCAATGAGCAATAACCAATCGATTTCTGAAGTGATGACAACTGATATCCCAACTGTAAAAGAGGATGAATTACTTGGAAACCTAATGGATGTGATGGCAACGTCAAGCTTGCCAATCTCAGTCATTGATGATCAAAAAAGAATTAAAGGAATTCTTCTTCGCGGCGCCGTTATCGGTGCTTTGGCAGGAAATAAAGATTCCTTGAATGAAATGGAGAGTGAATAATTCAATGAATATGCCAAAAATCCCACTTGGAGCTTGGGTCGATTCTTTAGTGGATTGGATAACAATTGTATTTGCTGGATTATTTACGCTTATTACGAATGTGATCGAAGGTCTATTGGATATCCTGGTCGATGTAATGAGTGCAGGTCCTTCTCTTGTGTTAATTATCGTCCTGACCCTTCTGGTTACCTATACAAGCAGATGGCCATTAGGGATATTTACTTTCATTAGCTTACTATTGATCGATAATCTTGGTTATTGGGAATCGAGCATTCAAACACTGGCTATCGTTATATTGTCAGGATTCCTAACCATCCTTATAGGGATACCGATCGGAATATGGTGTGCCCAAAATAAAACGGTGCGCAAAATCGTAACCCCAATCTTGGATTTCATGCAAACGATGCCTGCATTCGTTTATTTGATTCCTTCGATATTATTCTTTGGAATAGGGGTAGTGCCGGGGATCATTGCGTCATTCATTTTCGCAATCGCACCAACGATCCGTATGACCAATCTTGGGATTCAGGAAGTGCCCAATGATTTGATCGAGGCATCGGATGCTTTTGGTTCGACCAGCAGCCAAAAGTTATTCAAGGTACAAATACCATTGGCTACTCCAACAATCATGGCAGGTGTTAATCAAAGCATCATGCTGGCACTATCCATGGTAGTTACAGCTTCATTGGTTGGAGCACCCGGACTTGGGGCGGATGTCTACAGGGCTGTCAGCCAAATAAATGTTGGGCAAGGATTTGAAGCAGGTTTATCCATCGTAATCATTGCAATCATTCTCGATCGTATCACGCAAAATCTGCGTAAACCAGCTTACGAACATATCGTTAGCAGGAAAATCATTTTTATAATACTGGCGTTACTCGTTGTAGGTACTGCGTTATTCAGTGCTTTTACAAAAGATACGGCTGTGAACGGGGATAAAAATAGTTTTGCTGCCAAAGCCAATTATGAAATCATCGGAATTGAGCCTGGAGCAGGATTGATGAAGTTGACTAAAACGGCTATAGAGGATTATAAGCTGGATGATTGGAAGTTGGTTGAAGGGTCTTCGGCGGCAATGGTTGCTGAATTGAAAAAAGCGCTTGATAAAAAAGAACCAATCGTCGTTACAGGATGGTCACCGCATTGGATGTTCTCGAAATATGACTTGAAATATCTCGAGGATCCAAATGAATCCTTTGGCGGTGCTGAAAATATCAATTCCATTGCCAGAAAAGGCCTCGAGCAAGATGCACCTGGTGCATATAAAATTCTTGATCAATTCTTTTGGGATACTAAAGATATGGAAGATGTAATGGTCAAAGTTTCTGAAGGCAAGTCTCCTTCAGAAGCAGCAGAAAAATGGATAAAGGAAAATCAGGACAAAGTATCCAAATGGACCAAAGGTGCTGAATCAGGAAATGGTCAAAAAATCAAACTGGTTTATGTTGCATGGGACACTGAAATTGCCAGTACAAATGTGATTGGCAAGGTTTTGGAGCAGAATGGTTATGACGTAACATTAAGCCAAGTTGAAGTTGGACCAATGTTTGCCGGAGTTGCAAACGGAAGTGCGGACGCAATGGTGGCTGCATGGCTTCCTGGTACACATCTTGAATATTATAATAAGTATAAAGATGAAATGGTTGACCTAGGACCAAACTTAAAAGGAACAAAGAATGGACTGGTCGTACCAGATTACGTCGATATTGATTCAATTGAAGACTTAAAATAAGAAAAGCGAGGGAATTTCAGTAATGAAATTCCCTCGCTTTTTTCAGCTTTATGAACTGATCAATGTATGGAAACGAACTTACTCTTCAATTCCTCTTCCGTTACTTCGATCTTTCCTTTCAAATCTTCAGCTAGTAATACATAACTTTTCATACCAATGAATTCTGAATGTGATATTAAAAAGAATTTTGTTCCCTTTTTGTACGTAGAAAGATCATCTTTTATTAACTTAAACATTTTCATCCTTTTTCCACCTTGGATATAAATTCGTCAACTGCATGTAATCATAACTTTGGAGAACACTCTCTAATGTAAGTGATGGCATTGAGCAAGTTAAAAAGGAATTTGGCGTTACTAAGATACAACTTCGTCTTTTCACTTTTTTATATCATTGATATTTATAAGTGGTCAACCATTTCTATTATAGTAGAAGATAAAAGAGCCATTGGGATGTTTCATTTGTTTGGAAATTATGAGTATTCCTAACTTTCTGTGGAACTGCTTATAATTGAATGGTAAAATTCAGATGGAAAACAAGGGTTCTTTGATACATAAGAAATTGAGCGGCTATTGAGAAGGGCCATTAATATTGAATGAATGGCTCAAAAAGCTATTCTGGAAGGTGTGAAATTATTGAAACCAATCATATTCGATGTTGATACAGGGATTGATGATGCCTTGGCAATGGCCTATGCATTAAATTCTCCAGAATTGGATGTACTGGGTTTTACGACTTGCTTTGGTAACGTACCCGTTGTTGAATCGACTCGTAATACTCTTGCTGTTTTGGAGAAGTTAAATAGGCACATTCCGGTTTTTGAAGGAGCCGACCAAACATTGGTCCGCGGAGAAAAGAAGAAATATCCCAAGCATGTTCATGGGGAGGACGGGTTAGGAAATACCCTTCAGTTTGAACCAACCATCAAAGCATCACAAGGAAATGCATCGGATTTCATTATCGATCAAGTGAAAAGCCGACCGCATGAAATTACGATCATTGCAGTTGGGCCACTGACTAACATCGCCTTGGCGATTAAAAAAGCACCACTAATCATGTCCCTTGTTAAAGAGGTGGTTATAATGGGAGGGGCTGTAAACGTACAAGGAAATGTAACGCCTTATGCTGAAGCGAACATCGTATCCGATCCTGAAGCAGCAGATTATGTATTTTCATCCGGGCTGTCAATCACCCTAGTGGGACTAGATGTGACGCTGCAAACATGTCTATTGAAATCGAAGCTTGATGAATGGCGGGCTACAGGTAAGGAGAGCGCCCATTTTTTAGCCAAAATGACCGACTTTTATATGAAAGCTTATGAATCCTCCCATCCAGGCTTGGGCGGCTGCGCCCTTCATGATCCACTTGCAGTGGGGGTTGCAGTTGATTCTAGTTTTGTAAGTACGGAATGGATGAACGTCAAGGTGGTGACCGAAGGCGAAGAGACAGGCAGGACCATCGGTCAACAGGATAGCGAATCCAGAACTCGCGTCTGTACGAAAGTGGAAAGTGAGCGGTTTGTGAAACACTTTTTAGAGCGGGTAATTTGAAGACGTAAGGTGTCCTTTGAATAATCAACATAGCTAAAATTCATGGATTAGTAAAGGCTATCACTTTTCCAAACACTTTTGGGGAGTGGCAGCCTGTTCCTTTTAGTTCGATTCTTGCTAGGCTGAAGTCAGTAAGGCAGGGGACGAATTACATTCGAGGTAGGACGATAAACAGCCGAGTCAGGCCAAAATATATTTTATTTGTTTTGTAAAAAGGACGTCCCTTTTTTCAACTATTAATCAAACGTTTGATTAATTCCAGTCTAAAGTCACTATAATTTTTAAGCAAAACCATATATTTGAGCAATGCTTCAGGATTATCGGGTACAAGGAACTTTTTTTACCATTAAAAAGTAAAATATTTAAAATTTATACAAAAAAGAGTGTAGTGATTTAAAAAAACAGGTACATAGACTTTTATAATGCCATAATTAGGATTTTTTTCATAATCATAATTTACCATTTTTCGACTTTACCCTTATTTATATGGCAGAAATTGTATGGGTCTATTAAAATGTAACTATATTAGATAAAAGGAGGAGTTTTACTATGTCACAAATTCGCGTAACACCTTCGGAACTGAAAGATGTAGCTAGACAATATGATAATGAGAGCCAACAGGTAACGGATATCATTGGCCGTTTAGATAAAATGAGAGATCATTTAACTGGAATATGGGAAGGTGCTTCCAGTGAGGCATTCGTAGGACAGTACGAAGAGTTAAAACCTTCATTCATGGACATGGCTCGCTTGTTGAATGAAGTTTCCCAACAATTGAATAAATCAGCTCAAATCCTTGAAGACACAGATAATCAGATTGCTAGTCAAATTCGCGGATAATCATTAGGTCAAAGAGATATAGAAATTTCTAGGGAAAGCGCCGCGACTCTTAATGAAGATCGTGGTGCTTTTTTTTGCATTAAAGAGGTGGTTTCCATATATATTCAACTAACGATCGATTTAAAGAGATATACGGGGGAAGTATTTGACTTGCAAGTGTCTAATTACCGCTCCATCAAGAAGGTTGTGGAGATAGTATGGCAGGTAAAGGAAATTGCCAGTACACCTAAAGAAGGCTATTGGGTGCGGGTCCAGAATAAAGAGTTCGTATGTTCAGGTTATGATACCCTGCTTGATAGCGGAATTACGACGGGGGACCGCCTAGAGATCCTCTAGTGGATTAAGTGCGGACTCGTTATAGGAAAAAAGTCTAAAGCCCTTTAGCAGGGGTAAAGGAGTACATAGAATGGATGAGAAAAGACCCTCATATCTGGAGAAAAAAACAGAAGCCGCAATGGTAAAGGATGATAATGGGCATTTGTTCGTTTTCCAACGGGCAAAACTTTCGATGCAGGACCCATTGGAATTACAGCTTATCCATGAAGCGGATGATGCTCTAAAGAAACATATAGAAGTGACAGAGGACGAGGTGCAGATCAGAGTAAATCCACCAGCCTCTTTTTTTGATTTTTCTAAAGCTAAAGATAAAAACCTGATGCGGCGATGGATGTCGGCTTATCAAATCTTGAAGAAAATCAGAAATCATGAATTGACTCGGCTTAAACTAGTCGTCTGTCCGGAGAATTTCGTTTTTGATCCAAGCTTGGCCCCATACTTTCTCCATTATGGTGTAAAAGACAGTTTGCCACCTTATGAGCAAGATCAAGATGAGTTATTTCAAGAAACGAAGGCAACGATTTCGGCTCTTGTGGATGGGCAGTATTCATTCGATGAGTATTTGCTATACCATAAAACACTAAAACTATCGAAGGAATCACAAAGCATTTTGGCAGCGGGGACTTGGAATGAACTTGCCTTGGTCGTTCAAAATCAGATAGTTGCTTTAGAGAAGGAAGACAAAGCCCTTGTACATATACCAGAAAAGAAGTGGAAAACGGGTCGTTACACACTTTGGGGAACGGTGATAGCTCTAGTGCCACTGCTGTACTTTACGAGTTACACATTATTCTTCTCCCACCCAAGACAGGATGCCTATGTAGAGAGCGGTGAAAGCTTCTTAAAACAAAAATATAGTGAAGTCATTGACCGTTTGGAAAACTATGATCCAAAAAAGATGCCGTATGTCGTTCAATATGAACTGGCAAGATCTTATGTCACTTATGAGCCGTTGAAGGGTGTCCCGAAGAAGAATGTAGAAAATGCCATCACTTTGCAGACCGATAGTCAGTATCTTCTATATTGGATTTATATAGGCAGGGGCATGAATGAGGACGCAATCGATTTGGCGAGAATCATGGAGGATCGCGAATTGATTATGTATGGACTAGTAAACCAGAAAGAACAGATTAAGCTAGACGATAACCTTTCAGGGGAAGAAAAGGAAACGCAAATTAAAGAAATCGATACAGAGTTGTCCCAATATGAAAAGGAAATAAAGGAATTGCAAAAGCAAATGGAGGAACAGCAAGAGCAGCAAGAGCAGCCTGCTGTAAAAGAAGAGGAAGTAAAGGAACCAGCTTCTGAGAAAGAAGAAAGTAAGGATTCCTCAAAAAAATCATCTGAAGAAAAAGAGAAAAGCAAAGAGTGAGCAATGGGCCTTTTGCGGAGGTGAGATTTAATGAGTTTATTATGGATTTATTCTAAGGGGAACTACCAATCCTATACGATCAAGGATAATCATAGCGGTCCAATTACGATTGGGCCATCAAAACAGGATACGATCACCGTTTATTCCATTCCCTTTGAACATGGTCCTATCAAGCTGAAAAAACATGAGGGGCTTGATGAATATGAGGTGTTTAGAGAGGACAAGAAGCTTGGCGATGTAAAGCCATTCCAAGGCTTCACCTTTCATGAAGGAGAAGAAACGGTCGAGATTTTTTATACAGCAGGGGAAGTGGAAGAAAGCCTCTATTATATTGGGAACTTGAAAGAAGTCACTCTATCGGCAAATCGTGGAGCGACTTTCCGTAAAGAAGGATCCGTTTCCGGCGCTGGCTTTTCCCTTGTTCATCATAAAGGGCAGTGGCTTCTCAAACCAGATGCAACAAGCAGGCTTTACCTGAACGGTGAAAAGGTAATGAAAACACTTCCCATTCAAAATGGCGATCTGATTTGCTGGCCGAATATGGTGCTGAGGTTGATTGAAGGCGACTTATTGATGATTCATAGTGCTGAAAGTTATGAAACATCCTTATCTAAAATGAAGAAGCCCATCTCTGAAATGAAAAAAAACTACCCACAATATCGCCGAACACCAAGAATGATCTATGAACTGCCGGATGAGAAAGTGACGATATCATTTCCGAGCCAAGAATCGGAGGATAATAATAGAGGGTTATGGCTAATCCTTATGCCACCATTAATGATGCTGATTGTCATGGGGGTCATCACGATCGTTCAGCCACGGGGAATTTTCATCATCATATCGATTGTGATGTTCACAACGACTTTAGTAACCTCGTCGGTACAATACTTTAAAGATAAAAAGAAGCAAAAATTCAGGGAAGAAAAACGTCAACGTGTGTATACACGGTATCTAGAGCAGAAGAGGGAAGAACTGCAAGAGCTGTCAGAAAAGCAAAAGAATGTATTGCTCTATCATTACCCTTCTTTTGAAAGGATGAAGCATCTAACCGATAGTATCAGCGATCGTATTTGGGAGCGAACATTGGAAAGTGAAGACGTTCTCCACTTTAAGATCGGAACGGCGACTATACCATCAAGCTATGAGGTGTCGGTAAATAGTAACGATATGTCCAATCGGGATATAGATGATTTACTTGAGCAGTCTCAGGAACTTGTCGATGTTTATAAAAACCTGGATGATCTTCCGTTATCCATTGATTTATCAAGCGGGTCCATGGGTCTTGTCGGTAAAGAATCAATCGTTAAACGGGAGCTACAGCAATTGATTGGACAACTGGCCTTTTTTCATAGTTATCATGATGTTCGATTTGTGGCCATTTTTCCTGAAAAGGATTACCAAGAATGGGAATGGATGAAATGGCTCCCTCATTTTCAACTGCCGCATGCATATGCAAAAGGGTTTATCTACAATGAGCAATCCCGCGACCAGCTACTGACTTCGATTTATCAGCTATTGAGGGAAAGGGATTTGGATGAAAACAAAGGGAAAGTGAGATTCACCCCTCATTTCGTCTTTATCGTCACGGATCGTAATTTAATTGCGGAGCATGTCATACTGGAATATTTAGAAGGCAAAACGGACGATTTAGGTATCTCGACGATTTTTGCTGCAGATGCAAAAGAGAGTTTGACGGAAAATGTCCATACGCTTGTGAAGTACATAAATGATCGCGAAGGTGAGATTCTCATCCAGCAAACGAAGGCTGTTCATACTCCTTTTACACTTGATACCCATACAAAAGAAGGCAATGAGCGCTATGCACGTACGCTGCGTTCACTAGATCATCAAAAGGGCATGAACAATTCGATACCAGGAACGGTATCATTTCTGGAATTATTGAAAGCGCGTGAAGTGGAAGATCTGCCTATCAGCCGTAACTGGCGAACCAATCAGTCTTCCAAATCCTTGGCGGTACCCATTGGATTGAAAGGGAAAACGGATAGGGTTGAATTGAACTTGCATGAAAAGGCACATGGCCCGCATGGATTGGTGGCTGGGACGACTGGATCGGGGAAAAGTGAACTACTGCAAACCTACATCTTATCGTTAGCCGTTCATTATCACCCTCATGAAGTTGCCTTTTTGCTCATTGATTATAAAGGTGGGGGAATGGCCCAGCCTTTCAGGCAGATTCCGCATCTGCTGGGAGTCATTACGAATATTGAGGGAAGCAAGAATTTCAGTGCCAGGGCACTAGCCTCCATCAATAGCGAATTGAAGAAACGCCAGCGGATGTTTGACAGATATGAAGTCAATCACATCAATGATTACACGGATTTATACAAAGAAGGCAAAGCGGATGAACCGCTGCCGCATTTATTTTTGATATCAGATGAATTTGCCGAGCTTAAAAACGAAGAACCCGAATTCATCCGCGAATTAGTCAGTACGGCGAGAATTGGACGAAGCTTGGGTGTTCATTTAATTCTTGCTACACAAAAGCCAGGCGGTGTTATTGATAACCAGATTTGGAGTAATGCCCGTTTTAAAATTTCCTTGAAGGTGCAGGATGCCAATGATAGTAAGGAAATTCTTAAGAATAGTGATGCCGCAAATATTACGGTCACCGGACGGGGATATTTGCAAGTAGGAAATAATGAGGTTTATGAACTGTTCCAGTCAGCGTGGAGCGGTGCTCCATATTTAGAAGATACGGTTGGATCCGAGGATGAAGTGGCTCTTGTCACAGACCTTGGTCTCGTTCAAATCTCAAATGTTACGGAACAAATCACTAATAAGAGGAAAGAAAAGATTAGTGAAATTGAAGCTGTGGCGGATCAAATTGTGACGACGCAGCACGAAATGAAAATTACGAAGTTGGCAAGCCCGTGGCTTCCGCCTCTTCAAGATCGTCTATCCAGAAGCGATGATAGAAGCCTTACGAGGAATCAATTCCATCTGGGAATGAAGGATGAACCCGAATTACAGAGCCAGACAAATTATGTCTATAACTGGATTGATGATGGGAATATTGGGATTTTTGGATCTTCCGGATATGGCAAGTCAACAACCATTTTGACCCTTCTCTTTAGTTTTTCAGACCAATTCACTCCTGAAGAGCTCCATTATTACATTTTTGATTTCGGGAATAGCGCTTTACTGCCATTACGTCAGCTTCCTCATACAGGGGATTACTTCCGATTCGATGAGTTAAGGAAAATTGAAAAATTCATGTTATTCATGAAGGCGGAAATGGAAAGGCGTAAGCAGCTTTTTTCAGAAAGAGAGCTTAGTAACATCAAGCTTTATAATGCGTTAGTGGAAGAAAAATTACCGATTATTTATATCATAGTCGACAATTTTGACTTAGTGAAGGATGAGATGCAAGACCAAGAAGCACAGTTCATTCAATTTGCACGTGACGGTCAATCACTGGGGATATTCATGATTTTATCGGCAACGAGAATCAATGCGATTCGTCAGCCATTAATGAATAGTCTTAAGACGAAGGTCGTTCATTATTTAATGGACAGCTCGGAACAATACTCAGTCTTGGGTAGAACCCCTTATGAAAATGAACCTGTTCCGGGTAGGGCGTTGGTGAAAAAGGACCAAACCTATCTCATGCAGGTCTATTTACCAGCCGATGGAGCGGATGATATAGCCGTTTTGGATGAAATGAAACAGGCTGTTGCAAAGCATAAGGATCAATATAAAGAATTAGCTAAGCCGCCGGCCATTCCGATGTTACCGACACGTCTTGATTCCGGCACCTTCAAGACATATTACTCAAAAGCCATTAAGGAGGATTCCATACCAATCGGGCTTTCAGAGGAAAGCGTTACACCTGTTTGTGTGGAGTTGGATACCAATCCATTCTTGCTTGTCGTCGGACAGTCACGTAAGGGGAAAACGAATATCCTTAAAATACTCTTGGAATCGCTGCTTACACAGTCCATTGGGGAAATAGGTTTATTTGACGGAGTTGACCGTGGCCTATCTTCATATGCTTCAATGGAGACGGTACGTTATGTGGAGACAAAAGATCAGATAACCGAATGGCTCGATCATATCACTGACATCTTTGAGGATCGTGAACGACGTTATCTAGCGGCATTGGAAATGAAATCGATGAAGCAGATGGAATTCCCATCGATCATTTTTGTCATTGATAGTATTTCAAGGCTTCAACAATCGATCGATGGCAGGATTCAAGATAGGATCAGTGGTTTGATGAAACAGTACAGTCATCTTGGGTTTAGTCTGATCGTCGCTGGAAATGCAAATGACTTCACTAAAGGGTATGATTCGTTGACAACTGAATTGAAACAAGTCAGACAGGCAGTTTTGCTTCTTAAAAAGTCGGACCAAAGCTTGTATACGCTCTCCTATTCGAGAAAAGAAGAAGAAATTCAGCCTGGTTACGGATATTTTGTACTAAACGGTCAGGAAAGTAAAATCCAAATTCCTCTAAGTGAATATAGAAGGAGAGTGCAAGAGAGTGTCTGAAAAAATAAAGCCGATTCTATTAATCGGTAAAATACTGGTGATTTTAGCGCTGCCCATCCTGTTTTTTTCTTATATTGGACAAAATCCAATGAAAAAGACGGAAACGGCTTCGCGTGAAATCGCCATTGTCAATGAAGATAATGGGACTGAATTTAACAATAACCCCATTTACGTCGGTTCAGAGCTTGCTACCACATTGGACAAGGATTCTGAATATGATTGGTTTGTGGTTAACCGAAGTACGGCGGAAAGTGGACTTGCAAACCAAAAGTACGATGCCGTTATTTACTTCCCATCGGATTTTTCAGAGAATATTTATACGTTCGATGATGAACAGCCAGTCAAGGCGGGGATTAAGTACAAAGTACAAACAAGTTTGAACGCTGAGAATATGGAAAAGGTACAAAAGGAATTAGAAAAAACAAAGAGCAAGATGAATAAACACATTTCAACGCAGTATTGGAGTTATGTTTCCCAATCTGTCGAGGATATCCGTAAGAAGTTCGATAATGTCCTTGCCAAAGAAATCGCTTTTCAAAACACGATGTATGAGTTCTATACTCCAAGCTCGGAAAGTCTTGCCGGGGAAATCAAGCAACATAAGGACATGCTTGAAGGAGTCTTCGCCCAAACTAAGGATGCTGGGAAAACGAGTAATGAAACAATGGGTGAACTAGGAAACACGAAAGCCCAAATGGCTTCCTTTGTGAAGGATGTCGTTACTTTTGAAGAATATCAACAAGCTCAAAGTGACCTTTTTGCGGAGGCTTCGGCTCAAAATCAGCAACTTATCACGGAGAGTGTTCAATCATATGACAAGGTGTTGAATGAGGGGAACCAATCGGTACCAGAGATTCAGCAAGGGATGAATACGAAATACAGTCTAAATGACCAAGGCATTAATGAGAATGTAGGGGGCATGCAGCAGAAAATTGATTCTAGTAATAATGAATTAGAAGAGTTTTCAACAAACGTGAAAGACAAACAAGTAGAACAAATTTCGAAAATCACCCAAGATCAACAAAGCTCGATTGAACAAATCAAACAATCGGAAGAGGCTGGTCTTGATACACTTCAGGCTACATTGCTTGCACAACGAGGGAACCTGGCAAGCAGCCCTGGTGATGGGGAGGATGTCACAGATGGTGGTACAGCACCAATAGAGGAAATTGAAACCGAAACGGGAAAAGGTGAATCGGGAGCCGCTCCTTCTAAGAAGGATCCAATCGATGAACTTTCGCTACAGGGACTGCTGGACCAAATCAATGGCATCAACACGGCACTTGAAAGTTTGGTGCCGGCAGAGGGAAGTGAAGGAACTGCTGAACAAATCAACATTCTTACAGCAGAACTCCAAGCTGAAATCAATAATCTGAGCGGAACGGTGAACGGTAGAACGGGAAATTATAATCAAGTGATAACGGAGTTTAATACACTGGTAGATTCATATACTGAGCTGCTGGCACAATTTACGCAATTACAAGACGATTATAATAAACTCGGCACGAATTATAAGGATTTAGGCGACCAATGGAAAAAGTCGCAAGAGGATATTCAAAAGCTACAGGACATTCAGAGCATGACCATCGACGAGTCCATAGCAGAGATCAAGAACCTCGAACAGGCACTCCTTGAAAAAGTGGGAGGAGAAAGGCGGGCAGTATTAGTCGAAGTCTTTAATGATTCGATCACGAACCGCGATTCAAATGACCTCCTTGCCTATTATGGCTCGCTGTCATCTTATAGTGAATTGGCTGAAAGAGTCACGGAAGCGAATATAGATAAGGTTTTTGCAGCCAATATAAAAGAATTGGAAAACTTGAAAAATGGGGTTTCCGTTAACGTAGATGAGGAAGCGAAACTCGTCAAAGCCAGTTTAGCGGGAGTCAATGAAAATTTTGGGATGTTCTCCGATTCCATTTTAGGTTATATGAACGAATATGATGCAAACGTAAAATCAGGGCAGGAAGCCACATTAGCAGAACTGGCGGCCATTACCGAACGGGCTCAAGCGGTGTCTGCCAATTTGTCTGAGCATACGGTGGTTCCTGAAATGGAGCCCGAACCACCAGTAAACCTTGATGGTGAAATGTTCGTATCCCTACAAGATAATACGGCAAAAACGGTCGGCTTCATTTCCGAGCTGGTTAATTCTGTTGCCGAACGACAAGACACGGTTACGAAGGATACAGCCGACCTGCAAGCGAAAGTGGGGTCCGTACAGGAAAGGGCCGATCAGCTTAATGATAATTGGTCCCAAAATGTAGACTCAACCGTGAAAATCAAGACGGATGTATATAGTGTCTTGAATAACACTCTAGTCGATGATCAGCAGAACGGTTATGTGTACGAATATTTAGCGAATCCCGTTCAAATCAGCGGGGAAGTCCTTCATCAGGAAAAGGTCAATATCCCGCCAATCGTCATGTTGGTGATCATACTCATTTCCGGATTATTGATCGGTTTCTTCTTGCATCATTATGGAACCATTACAACGATGGTGCATGCGGCATTGTTTACTTTATTGAATCTGATCGTGGGATTAATCATCAGCATGTATGGTTTGAAGATTTATCCACTGGGTGATATACAGGAGATTAAGTGGACCGTTTTCACTGTCCTGCTTTTATTCTTCTGCTCAGCGTTCACCCGACTTGCCTTCTCCATTGGGCCATTTGTCGGTTCCGTCCTGGTGATCGGTTTGATCAGTTTCTTTACCATTCCATTATTGGATTTAATCATGCCTAACTTCAATGTCGACCACCCGATTGCAGACGTATACATGTCCATTCAATTTGGTGATCAGTCGGCATTCATTCCGGCTATTGTCATCTTGATCATCCTGACGTTAATCGGATCGATCATTCCATATATAGTGAAGCGTTTTACGGAAAGAAGAGAAATGGCCCATGAAGTGGATTAAATATGTAATGCCCGTTCTGGTTATCTTGTTCTTTAGCCACACTTCACATGGTGTGGCCAAGGAGGAACCCATGGTGGAGCCCAATGAATATCAAGAAAAGGATATTGATATTCAGACGGAGTATTTTCATGAGGAAGGGTTGCTGGAACAGAAGCAGAGACTGCCGGAAGAACAAAAGGATCTTACTTTTGAAAGAGGGAAATATGATGTCATGGAATCAGTTAAGGACACACTGTTTCTTTCCCCGATTACGGAGAAAAATAATAATACCATCGCTTCTAAAGCCGACCAGCTTGGATTATTTTCAGAAGTCGGCATTCGAACGAGAAGCGGAGAAGAAACAGAGCCTTCCCTTCATTTTGACCTGACGATTTTGCTCGGTATCGTATTAGCGCTTTCGGTCGTTTGTTTGTTTTTTATCCTTATCCCGAAAATGGGGAAGCAAAATGGTGGCGTTAAACGGAAATGAAAACAGCCCGAGTCCTGATTTTTGTCAGAACTCGGGCTGTTTTTGCTACATGGCCATAAGGGTTTTAAGAAGCCCTAACAGAATGGCGGCTGCCAAGACCCAAATGAAGAATTTTTTATACATGTTCAGTACCCCGATCTTATGAGTGAGTTGCATTCATTTTAGCATAAACAACAAAGAAGGACAGTGGGTTCATATGTAGTTGCATGTATCAATGTAATGACCCTGGAAAAGGAAGGATGCCCCAAGATATTGGCGCATCCTTCTTCCGGGTTATTTGAATAAGTCAGGATAAACGGTTTTTGCTGCGAGTTCTACAGCTTCACCAATCCTTGGTCCAGGTCTTGACATGACATTTTCATCAAGCAAATGGACGTCATCATTTTTCACGGCATCGATATCTTCCCAGCCTTTACGCGATTTAATTTCACCAACAGCATCTTCTGCATATGTGGCAGTGGTAATGATGGCTTTAGGGTTCCGCTTGACGATTTCTTCTTCGGATACTTTAACCCAGCCTTTTTGGTCGTCAAAGATGTTTTTAATGCCTGCTGTGTCCAGGATTTCTTGTTGGAAGGTTTCAGCACCTGTTGTATAGATTTCCGGAGCAGGACTAATTTCAAAGTATGTTTGTTCCTTTTCATCTAACGTTTTCACTTTGTCTTCGACACTTGTAATTTGGGATTTGATATCTTTCACTAATTTATTCCCTTTATCGGTAACACCCATGACTTTAGCAATCTGCCCAATATCTCCATATACATCATCAAAATTTGCCGCAGATTTAATGACAAATACAGGGATGCCAGCATCTTCGAGTGGTTTCAGTGTCGTTTCATCACCGATGGTATAAGCAATGATGGCATCTGGCTTCAAGGCAATGATTTTTTCTGTATTGATATTCACAGAGTCTGAAACATGTTCAATATCCTTTGCTTCCTTAGGATAATCATCAAAGTCTGTCACGCCAACGACTTTTTTTCCCTGCCCAAGAGCAAATAGGATTTCCGTATTGCTTGGTTGAAGTGAAACAACTGTTTCCGGCACTTTATCGAATTTTATTTTCTTTCCAGTATCATCTGTAACAGTATAGGCTTTGTCTGCCTTGTTAGTATCTTTATTATCCTTTGAGGCTGAATCATCGGTTACTCCACATCCGGAAAGGAAAAGGGTAAGCAACAGCATGGAAATCCAGCTGAATTGTAGGGTTTTCTTCATTATTATTCCTCCACTTTCTTTTTCAAGGGTTTGGTTGGGTATGATTTGCTTATAAAAGGAATCTCCTCGATACCCTCGTGCTTATTGACGTATACTGCCATTACGAATAAAACGTTTGCAAGCAAGTGTGCGTAATCAAAGAGAATGGCTGGAATCTCTCTTTCTAGACTTACCTTATGTAAAGCGCGTACGGACTTTTTGGCTTCACTGCGGCAAGTGTGCAGAGCACATGCTGCCGTAGAGCCTTGTGGAAGGACAAATGTCTCGATGCGATCTTTTACTTCAGCGACATACCGGTCATAGATTCCACTTAACCGGTCCAGGTCATTGTCGGTAATGGCTAATTTCCCACGAACTGAACCATTCAAATGGTAAGCCATGGGCAGTAATTCCATTAAGTCACGGTATACGTCCGGGACATCCTTAGTAAGCGAGGCAGCCAGGCCGATTTGTGTCGTCAATGAGTCTGTGCGGATTTCAAAATCGACGGTAGAAACGGATTCGCGCATGTATGGGTAGCATAGAAATCGAAAGTCCTTTTTTGCCAAAGCTCCCACCTCCTGTACGTAGTTATGTGAATGACCTCCTTATCGCTTTTTGCAGCAAACAAAAAGCCGACCAAGAGACTTGGTCGGCATCGAACATCATAGTAGAAAAAAGATGGAAGACTGCCGTACAATCTCCTATCTTCCGAAGAGCATGATACGATAAAAAAAGGCAGGTCTCCTGGCTTGTGCTTCATCTTACTCTAAGAACCTTCCCATTTGGGTAAATGGATGGTAATCGACGTGCGATTTCATCCTCAAATAGTGGTATGCATCCTATTTCATTAGCATTTACAGTTGCGGAAACAGCTTCGGTTTTAAACCGAATTCCCTATTAAGCTGACTGGGCAGCACCTTTTTCTGAAAGGTTTATATTCACTTAGCAACAGTTTACCATACCTTTTTCCTTATAGAGTATTAATATTTTTAGAGAATTTCGTTTATGGTTTACTTAATATCTAGTAAAATTACAATGTAAGGTTTAATTGGAGGTTAATGTAAAATAATATTGATAGAATAGGTATGAAATAAAAGTGATAGGTGTTTTCGGGAGGTAGAGAATGATATATAAGCAGGTCAATCAAAAACTTGAAAAGGTTCTAGGAAACATTGAAAAGGTGATTATTGGAAAACGGGATATAGCAGAGCTAAGCATCGTGGCACTTCTTTCCGGTGGGCATGTTTTATTGGAGGATGTTCCGGGTGTCGGCAAGACTGTGATGGTCAGGGCACTGGCAAAATCCATAGGTGCAAGCTTTAAGCGGATACAATTCACGCCTGATTTACTGCCTTCTGATGTAACGGGTGTTTCGATCTTCAATCCTAAGGAACAAGAATTCATTTTTAGGCCAGGACCGATAATGGGCCATATTATTTTAGCGGATGAAATTAACCGGACTTCGCCGAAGACGCAGTCCGCCTTGCTTGAAGCGATGGAAGAGGCAAGTGTGACGATAGACGGTATCACAAGAGGATTGGATAAGCCCTTTTTCGTCATGGCGACACAAAATCCCATCGAGTACGAAGGGACATACCCGCTTCCGGAGGCTCAATTGGATAGATTCCTGTTAAAAATGAAAATGGGCTATCCAGGTGTGGAAGAAGAGATAGAGGTACTGCAAAGGGCTCAATATATGGCACCGCTTGAAGAGCTGGAATCCGTCATCACCATAGATGAACTGCTCGCTTTACAGGCGGAGGCTAAAGCGGTAATCGTGGATGATACAATAAAACGTTATATTGTTGAATTGGCGAATCAAACCCGTACACATGAAGGAGTCTATCTAGGGGTAAGCCCGCGTGGTTCGATTGCATTGATGAAGGCAGCCCAAGCCTACGCACTTCTCCAGGGCAGGGATTATGTTCTTCCGGACGATGTTCAATATTTAGTTCCGTTCGTATTCTCCCACCGCCTTATTTTGAAACCTGAAGCGAATTATGATGGATTCGACGCTGGAATGGTGATCCATGAAATCGTCGCGATGACTCAAGTGCCTGTGAAGCGGGCTGTAACCTAATGCGCCATTTCATCATTCTAAAGAAAAACCTGAGTGTGATTGGCCTGTTATTTCTGATGGCATTTTCCTTTTGTTTTGCGATGTTTCAAGGCGGTTTTGTCAGTTGGTTCATTTTTTATTCATTTTTGCCGTTCGCTGTGTACGCTGTGATTCTATTGTTATATCCGCTTCACGCCTTTACGGTTGAAAGAAAGGTCAATAAAAGAGAATGTCAGGCCGGTGAATCTGTTGAAATCTCCATGACATTTACCCGTAAAAACAGGCTGCCTCTTTTATTGATGGTGGTGGAGGAGGAGATGCCTCAGGAAATGGAAGATAGGGGGATTCAAAGGAAGACACTTATCTTTCCGGGAATCAAGCGTACCTTCAGTATGTCATATACTTTGGAAAATTTGCCGCGCGGTGATCATTCGTTTCAATCGATCCGCTTTTGGATAGGGGACTTATTTGGGCTCTTTGAAAAGGAAGCGGTATATAGCTCGCCTTTGAAAATAACTGTTTTTCCTCCATATCGTGAGCTGGCATACAGCGATCTTGATCGAATGTTCAATCATGGGTCAATGGGTTCAACAAAGAAAACTCAACGGGAACATTCAGTGATATCAGGGGTGAGAGAGTATCAGCCGGGAGATCAGCTGTCGTGGATTAACTGGAAGGCGACGGCTAGAGCGAGTGAAATCATGACGAAGGAATTCGAAGTGCAGAAAAACCTGGATGTATTCATCATTCTTGATAACCAACCATCCTTTTTCTTTGAAGAATCCATTGTAATGACGGCTTCCTTTGTGCACGCCTTGTTAAAAAAAAGCATGGAGATTGGATATGCGAGTACGGGATCAAGGCTAATCCTTCCGCCAGGAGCGGGCAGTAACCAGAGACGAAAGATTTTTTACCGCCTTGCTAAAGAAGAGCCGAGTGCGGTAAACGCTTTGAACGAGAAAGTAAGCAAGGGGCTGCTGTCGGCAAACGCGGCTGTGATATTCGTTGTTTCCGATTTAACCCTTGAAAAGGTGGACATATTGAGTTCTTTCCGTGCTAATAAGGGATTGACGATGTTATGTGTGAAGAAACCAGTAGATCTTACAGATGAGGAAAAAATGGCAAGTTCTACAGCTATCTCGAGGGGGATAAAGCTTAGCTTTTTTGGAGATGGCAGATCAGAGGTGATGGCGAAATGACTGTCAATGCCGAAAAGTTGGAAAAGTTCATGCATGTCCTTCTGTATATTTTTGGATTGTTATTGATCACGGAGTGGTTAAGACCTGTCGATAAACTCACGGATACAGGTAATATTATCATTTTTGTCCTATTTTTGATTTTTTCCCTGCTCTTGCATTATTTCCGCATACATTGGTCGATCCGTTTTATTCTCATAAGTGCTTATATCATGATTTCATTACAGTTCCTTCATTCGAAAACCGAATTATTTCAATTAACATGGTTGATGGGATTTCTAGTGGATTTTACAAGCAATCTTGGGTATATATACGATGGGAATTGGGAGCTGATCACAAATCCATTTCGGACGTTTCTATTTTTTGTGCTTCTTTGGCTTGTAACATACATGATCCATTACTGGGTGATGGTGAGGCAAAGCATCTTTTTCTTTTTTATGTTAACGGTGATCTTTGTATCTGTACTTGACACATTCACTCCCTATGTGGGGGATAAGGCAATGGTAAGAATCATCCTCATTGGGTTCTTGATGCTCGGACTGCTGTCCTTGCTGCGTCTAACGATACAGGAGCGAATTAGGTTTCCGATGGCTTCCATCAATAAATGGATCTTGATGCTGACAGGCATGATATTGATAAGTGTCCTTGTGGGCTTCGGTGCCCCAAAGCTTTCTCCACAGTGGCCGGATCCAGTTCCTTATATTACTTCATATTCAGATAGAGCGATGAAAGAAGACGGTGGTTCAAAAGACAAAAGTGTCGGATACGATGAGGATGATTCTGATCTTGGCGGTTCGATAGAGCCTGATAGTTCCATTGTTTTTTATAATGATGCATCAGCCGGACATTATTGGAAAGTGGAGAACAAGGATATTTATACGGGGAAAGGATGGGTTTCCATGCAGGAAACGGACTTTTCATCTTTTTCTAACGGTCAGGATATCACATCTTTAGATATTTACGATGTTCCGGATGTGGTAAAAACAGAAGAAATGACAGCAAAAGTGTCCATGATGGAATCTTATTCCCATATCCTTCATCCGCAGTCCGGATATTTAAAAAAGATTGAGGGCAAAAACGGAATTGGTTTTAACTATTATCCGGGGATGGACAAAATCATTTCCGAACGGGAAAATGGCGAACGACTTGTCATGAAAGAATATGTGCTGAACTATGATATGCCGAGTTTTGATATAGCGGAGTTAAGGAAGGTAACGGAACCCGATGAAACGATGGATGTGCTAATGGAAAAAAACACACAGCTTCCAGAGGGCTTGCCATACCGAATCTATGAATTGGTAACGTTGCTCACAAGAAATGAAACGAATTGGTACGATAAAGCAAAAGCGATTGAAGATTATTTTGACAGTCCTGAATTCATTTATTCAAAGGACGATATTTCTTATCCAGAGACAAATCAAGATTATGTCGATCAATTTTTATTCGAGACACAGATAGGGTATTGTGATAATTATTCGACTGCGATGGTTGTTTTACTCCGTGCCGCCAATATCCCTGCCAGGTGGGTTAAAGGCTACACGGAAGGAGAAAAATCAATCCTCGATGGTGAATCCGTATATAAGGTGACCAATAATAATGCACATTCCTGGGTCGAGGTTTATTTTTCAGGGATAGGCTGGGTACCCTTCGAGCCGACGAAGGGCTTCAACGGGGAAGCTGAATTTTATGACTCGGAATTGAAGCCGGATGAGGTCAAGAATTCAGAGAAGGAAGCTGTAGCTAAGGAAGAACAAACAAAGAAAGAGACCGAGGAACGCAAGGATACACCAGATAGGGAGACCCAAACATCTGGGGAAACTGGTGGTGGCAACCGGGAAGGGCTCTTTAAATGGACTTCCATCAGTCTGTTAAGTGTAATGATTCTCGCAGCAATTGGTTATTTCTCCCGGAGGAAGTGGATCCCGCATCTGCTGATTTTTCATTATAGAAAGAAATCTGGTGCTCACTTTACGACAGCCTATATAATATTATTGAAACAATTAAAACGTGCTGGATTAGTTCGTCCGGATGGACAAACATTAAGGGAGTATGCCGCCTATGTGGATGCAGTGTACGAGACAGATGTGATGAGTGATTTGACGGCCGGATACGAGTTAATGTTATATCGTGGAGACGTGGAAGATGGCGAATGGGAGCACTTTCAAAACGGCTGGGAAAGCTTAATGAGAAAAACTAGCTCTTGACCAGGTTTTTATTATATTGATACAATAACAAAAACTAACTTAAACTAATATATCCTTCATATATCCTCGATAATATGGATCGAAAGTTTCTACCGAATCACCGTAAATGATTTGACTATGAAGGCGGATTTTAACAGGAAAGCTGAAAATCTGCCTTCGTCTATACTTTTTGTGTATTTTTGAGGGTGGATTTTTAGTTTTTCTTTTTTTATGATAATATTTTTTTTAAGAAAGTATCGCTCGATTTTATGAGTGAATTACATTAATAGAGGTGACGTTTGTGCCGGGGAAAACAGAATTGCAAAAAAACCAGGAAATGATCGTAGTACTAGATTTCGGAAGCCAATATAACCAATTGATCACTCGTCGTATCCGTGAATTCGGTGTGTACAGTGAGCTTCATCCTCATACAATTACTGTAGAAGAACTTGAGGAAATGAACCCTACTGGAATAATTTTCTCAGGAGGTCCGAACAGTGTGTATGATGCAGCTGCATTTGGCTGTGATGAACGCATTTTCGAAATGGATCTACCGATTTTTGGCATTTGTTATGGTATGCAGCTTATGACCAAGCATTTTGGTGGAAAAGTGGAACCAGCGAAAAATCGTGAATACGGAAAAGCGACACTTGCTATCCAAAATGAATCTAAGTTATTCAGTGACCTGCCGAAAGAACAAATCGTCTGGATGAGCCATGGTGATTTAGTGGTGGAAACACCTGAAGGCTTCAGTATTGATGGAACGAACCCATCTTGCCCCATTTCAGCAATGAGTGACGAGTCACGTAAATTGTATGCCGTACAATTCCATCCGGAAGTACGCCATTCAGTATACGGAAATGACATTTTGAAAAATTTCGTATTCGGCGTTTGTGGCTGCAAAGGTGACTGGTCCATGGAGAACTTCATTGAAATCGAGATGGAGAAAATCCGTCAAACGGTCGGTGATAAAAAAGTATTATGCGCATTGAGTGGCGGCGTGGATTCTTCCGTTGTTGCCGTATTGATCCATAAAGCAATCGGCGATCAGTTAACATGTATTTTCGTTGATCATGGATTACTTCGTAAAGGGGAAGCTGAAGGTGTAATGGAAACATTCAGTGAAGGCTTCAATATGAACGTAATCAAGGTTGAGGCATCAGAACGTTTCCTTTCGAAACTTGCTGGCGTTTCAGATCCTGAACAAAAACGGAAAATCATCGGTAATGAGTTCATCTACGTATTCGATGATGAAGCAACGAAGCTTGAAGGTATTGATTTCCTTGCACAAGGAACGCTTTACACGGATATTATTGAAAGTGGTACGGCCACTGCACAAACAATTAAATCGCATCACAACGTTGGCGGTCTGCCGGAAGATATGCAATTTAAATTGATTGAGCCATTGAATACTCTATTCAAGGATGAAGTGCGTGCACTTGGAAGTGAAATGGGCATCCCGGATGAAATCGTTTGGCGCCAGCCATTCCCTGGACCAGGTCTAGGCATCCGTGTATTAGGCGAAATATCAGATGAAAAACTTGAAATCGTTCGTGAATCTGACCATATCTTACGTGAAGAAATTAAAAAGAACGGTTTGGAACGTGAAATCTGGCAGTACTTCACAGTGCTTCCTAACATCCGTAGTGTAGGGGTCATGGGCGATGCCCGTACGTACGATTACACTATCGGGATCCGTGCGGTTACATCCATTGACGGAATGACTTCCGATTGGGCGAGAATTCCATGGGATGTACTTGAAATCATCTCAACAAGAATCGTTAATGAAGTTAATCATGTAAATCGCGTCGTGTATGACATTACGTCTAAGCCACCTGCAACGATCGAGTGGGAATAGAATAATAAAAACATCCAATCAGTGAAGGGATTAACCTTCACTGATTTTTTTGTTAAAATAACTTTTGAATAGGTTGATTACTTACATTTCACGTATTTTGGCGAATAAATAGCCATAATAAGTAAGGGAAATATAGCGAAACGCGAACGTTTCCTGAAATTACATAAAAAATATTCGTTTGATATATTGACGATTATTTTAGTGACTGGTACACTAAACCTATAATAATAAAAAAACATAATTGTCGTATAATATTGGGGATATGGCCCAAAAGTTTCTACCAAGCTGCCGTGAACGGCTTGACTACGATGTGTATGGATTGGCGAGTATGGATAAACCGCCACTTCTTTACATGACCGCAGTCAAGCCCCGTTCGAAAGTGAATGGGGCATTTTCTGTTGGCTTATGATTTTATGATAGGGGAGACTCATAATGAAAAATTATTTTCGGTTTAACGAGCTGGGAACTAATTATCGCCGTGAAATACTTGGTGGTCTAACTACGTTCCTTTCTATGGCATATATCCTGGTTGTCAACCCTGTGATGCTAACTTTACAAAGCATCGAGGACTATCCAGATGAATTAAGAATGGACTACGGAGCAGTTTTTGCAGCGACGGCTTTAGCTGCAGCAATTGGTTCGATATTGATGGGTCTCATAGCCAGATATCCAATATCGCTCGCGCCAGGTATGGGATTGAATGCTTTCTTTGCTTTTACAGTTGTGCTTGGTTTTGGAATTCCTTGGCAGACTGCTTTATCAGGAGTTTTGATTTCAGGTATTATCTTCGTATTGCTTTCCCTTTCTGGAATACGTGAGAAAATCATTAATGCGATTCCGGTTGAATTGAAATACGCAGTTGGGGCTGGTATCGGCTTATTCATTACTTTTGTAGGGTTCCAAAATGCAGGAATCATCACGAATGATGATAGCGTTCTTGTTGGATTGGGAGACTTAACATCAGGAAATACTTTATTGGCTGTCTTTGGAATTGTCGTAACCGTTATTTTGATGACAAGAGGCGTCAAAAGCGGCGTGTTCATAGGAATGGTCATTACGGCCATCGCAGGAATGATCTTTGGACAAGTACCCGTTCCGGAGAAAATAATCGGGGCTGTTCCAAGTATAGCGCCTACATTCGGAGTTGCATTCGATGCTTTCGGGAACCCGGGTGACCTCTTTACTGGACAAATGTTAATCGTGATATTGACCTTCTTGTTCGTAGCATTCTTTGATACAGCTGGTACGTTGGTGGCTGTTGCACAACAAGCAGGTTTGATGAAAGATAATGTTCTTCCTAGAGTTGGAAAAGGATTACTTGCGGATTCATTATCCATCGTTTCAGGTGCAATTCTAGGTACATCCACAACTACATCTTATGTAGAGTCAACATCGGGTGTTGCTGCTGGTGCTCGAAGCGGTTTTGCGGCTGTAGTAACAGGATTACTATTTATCCTGTCGCTTTTCTTCTTCCCGCTTCTTTCAGTCGTAACATCTGCGGTGACAGCACCAGCATTGGTGATAGTCGGAGTATTAATGGCATCTTCACTCAAAAATATTGACTGGCACAAGTTCGAAATAGCGGTACCTGCCTTCTTTACCGTTATCATGATGCCTATGACATATTCAATCGCTACAGGGATAGCTTGTGGATTCATTTTCTATCCTATCACCATGACTATGAAAGGAAGAGCTAAAGAAGTTCACCCAATCATGTGGGGGCTTGGAGTCGTCTTCCTTCTATATTTCATTTTCTTGAAGTAAAAATACGAGTAAGTAAGAAGAGCCCTGATTTTGGGGCTCTTCTTTCATGTTGTAAGAGAAAGGACATATCGTGTATAGTAAAAGGACTAAATACTAAGTACTTTATCCTGTGAGGCTTAGGGATGACTTTGCGAAAAAATGAGGGAGAAAAATGAATGGTTTTATCGTTGAAAAGGTTTTGAACAATAACGTGGTGATTGCCACGCATCCGTCATATGGTGAAGTCGTTTCTATTGGAAAAGGGTTAGGCTTCAACCGGAAGAAAGGCGAAGAGTTGAGTCCGGAACTTGCAGAGAAAACTTTTGTTCTAAAAAATGTTAAAGAACAGGAAAGTTATAAAAAACTTTTGCCGCAAATCGATCAAAATCTTCAAGCAGCCATTATAGAATCCATTCATCTTATTAACGATCGGGTGTCAGGAAAACTCAATGAACATATACATGTCGGTTTAACTGATCATTTACTGTTCGCCCTTCAACGTGTTTCTCAAGGAATGACCATCAAAAACCCTTTTTTGAAAGAAACGATAACCCTCTATCCTTTTGAACATGATATTGCTGTTGATGTCATCGATTTAATTCAAGATAAGACAGGCATAGGCCTTCCGCAAGGGGAAATAGGTTTTATCACGCTTCATATTCATAGTGCAATAGCAAATAAGGACTTATCGGAAGTCAATCAGCATTCACAGCTAATCTTTCAACTTATCCAAGTCGTTGAAGAACAGCTCAACGTACAAATAAATAAGGAAAGCATTGATTACACGCGTTTGGTCCGTCATTTAAGATTCATGATAGACAGGGTAATGGCTGGTGAAACAGTGGATGAACCTGAAAAAATTGCATTGCTATTGAAAGAAGAATATCCTTTGTGTTACAATATCTCATGGAAGCTAATAAAAATTATGCAGCAGAAAATAGGCAAACCGGTTTGTGATGCGGAAGCTGTCTATCTAACGATGCATATCCAACGATTACAAAAGAAAATAAAATAAAAATACATTAACTTACGTGTTACTGATTCGATCAGGCATAAGTGAGGAGAATGATTGTTGTGAAGGAGGGTATTATATACCTGAAATTTCATTTCAATCCTAATCTTTGCTTATGCCTTTTTTGTATTGAATCCTGTTGCGTTGGAAGATGAAACTATCGTTTAAATGTAACCGTTTTATTAGCCGAAAAAAAACAGTAAAGAGGAGGAAAACATATGTTTAAGAAGTTGTTTGGTGTTTTGCAAAAGATCGGTAAAGCTTTGATGCTTCCTGTAGCCATTTTACCAGCGGCCGGAATCTTGCTTGCGTTTGGTAATGCATTGCAAAATGAGACTTTGTTGGATATCGCTCCGTTTCTTGCGAGTGGCGGAGTAGAAATGGTCGCATCCGTCATGGAGAATGCCGGAAATATAATTTTCGGGAATCTTCCCTTGCTGTTTGCTGTTGGGGTCGCAATTGGGCTAGCTGGCGGGGATGGCGTTGCCGGGCTTGCGGCAATTATCGGATTTTTGATCATGAATGTAACAATGGGGACGGTTCTTGGAATTGACGCTGTTGATATTAAGAACAATGGTGCGGTATATAGCAATGTACTGGGAATCCCGACATTGGGAACAGGCGTCTTCGGCGGTATTATTGTCGGTGTCATGGCTGCTATTATGTATAATAAATTTTATGAAATTGAACTGCCTTCTTATTTAGGATTCTTTGCAGGTAAACGTTTTGTACCCATTGTAACAGCTGCAAGCGCAGTTATCCTTGGGTTGTTGATGATTCTGGTTTGGCCGACGATACAATCGGGGTTAAATTCATTTTCCGAAAATATGTTGGGAGCAAACCTAACTCTGGGAGCTTTCGTGTTCGGAGTTGTAGAACGTGCATTAATTCCGTTTGGTTTGCATCATATTTTCTATTCACCATTCTGGTTTGAATTTGGCAGTTATATCCCTCAAGGTGGGGGAACGCCAGTCAGAGGTGACCAAGCCATTTTCATGGCACAAATTAAAGATGGTGTACAGAATTTAACGGCAGGTACCTTCATGACTGGTAAATATCCATTCATGATGTTCGGATTACCAGCTGCAGCTTTGGCTATTTATCATGAGGCTAGACCTGAACGAAAGAAAATAGTCGGTGGCTTGATGGCTTCGGCTGCACTTACATCGTTCTTGACTGGGATTACAGAGCCTCTTGAATTTGCATTCTTATTTGTAGCACCGATACTTTTCGGTATCCACTGTGTGTTTGCAGGTCTATCATTCATGACTATGCATTTACTTGATGTGAAAATCGGGATGACGTTTTCAGGAGGATTAATCGACTACGTACTGTTTGGTTTAATTAATCCTCAAACAAACGCCTGGATTGTTATTCCGGTTGGGTTAGTCTTTGCGCTTATCTATTACTTTGGATTCCGATTTGCGATTCGGAAGTTTAACCTTAAAACTCCTGGCCGTGAAGTAGATGAGGAAGATGAAGATGGAGCAGAAGGGACTGCAAGCACTGCTGGAAGTCTACCTGCAGATATCTTGGAAGCTATGGGTGGAAAAGAAAATATTTCTCACTTAGACGCATGTATTACACGTCTTCGTGTATCAGTAAATGACATCGGTAACGTTGATAAAAATAGGTTGAAAAAACTTGGTGCCGCTGGAGTGCTGGAAGTGGGCAATAATATCCAGGCAATCTTCGGACCTCGTTCAGAAACGATCAAAGGGCAAATGAAAGATATCATAGATGGGAAAAGACCTCGTAAAGTGGAAGTGTCTCCTGAAGTGGGCGTGGAAAATCAAATCGAGGACATCGTCCCTAAACCTTTACGGACAGATGGAGTTTCCGAGCATTTTATTTCACCTATTAAAGGGGAATTAAAACCGATTACGGAAGTGCCTGATCCAGTCTTTGCTGAGAAAATGATGGGTGATGGGTTCGCCATCATACCAGAGGAAGGACTTGTTGTTTCTCCTGTAGATGGTACGATCGTTAACCTATTCCCGACTAAGCACGCAATAGGTATCGTTTCCGATGCTGGACGTGAAATATTGATACATGTCGGGATCGATACAGTTAAGTTAGAAGGCAAAGGGTTCGAAGCACTTGTCGCTCAAGGAGATAAAGTGACAAGCGGGCAGCCGTTGCTTAAAGTTGATATAGAGTATGTCAAAAACAATGCCACCTCTATTATTACGCCAATCGTCTTTACCAACCTTTCCGAAGGGGAAAGTGTAAAGATTGAAAAGGTCGGAAATGTAGATAGAGAAGAAGCGGGCGTTATTTCCATCGGATAAATAAACATTATAAAAACATGAGGGCGGCTGCAATCAGCTGCCTTCTTTTTTTTAGTCATTCATTAGCAAAAGTGCTTTAGTATATTCTAATCTTTGTGCTTGGACATATTAGCAATATGGTATGAAAGGGAATGTATTATAGAAGAAGGTGGTGGTTTGTAAAAAAAACGAATAAATTTCAAATATTAAATTGACTTGTCTCCATGTGGGTGATAGTATATTAAATACACCGCTTGAGACAGTAACGTTAAGCAAGAATTAATAAAAACTTGTTGTTGACATGTCGTTCGAAAGGTGTTAAACTAATAAAGTTGCTGATGAAGCAATGGTAAAAATTGCTCTTTGAAAACTGAACAAAACAAAGCGCCAACGTTAAATTTTAAGTGAGCACACACTATCAAAAAAGCAAATGAGCAAGTCAAACATTTCTTCGGAGAGTTTGATCCTGGCTCAGGACGAACGCTGGCGGCGTGCCTAATACATGCAAGTCGAGC
>NZ_JBHXAS010000051.1:0-35231 GCF_042727425.1 Peribacillus sp. NPDC060253 | reverse complement strand
TAATAACGTTATATAAACGTTATATATAATCGAATAAGAGGTGTTTTGGATGAACGTTCTTTTAAATGATATGGCAGAACAAGAAAAGCTAAATCAATTTATTGCCAGAATCGAGGCTGGAGAAAAGATAGAAGCGGATGATTGGATGCCTGAAGATTACCGAGGAACCCTCATCAAATTAATTTCAATGCATGGCATAAGCGAAATCATGGGGGCGCTTCCAGAAAAGGAATGGGTACCTAAAGCTCCGACCTTAAATAGAAAACTTGGAATCATGGCAAAGGTGCAGGATGAAATGGGGCATGGACAATTATTGCTTCGAGTCGCGGAGGATTTGCTAAGGCCTTATAACAAAAAACGGGATGACCTTATGCAAGATTTATTTAAAGGAGATTTAAAGTTTCATAATGTTTTCCATATGGAAGCAAAAACTTGGGGAGATGCAGGATTGATTGGCTGGTTGGTTGATGGGGCAGCGATCATTTCCCAAACGAACATGCTTGGCGCTTCATACGGACCTTATGCCCGTGCGCTACTTAGGATTTGCGCGGAAGAAGTTTTTCACGCTCAGCATGGTGAAGCGATCATCATGGCTTTGGCTGAAGGTACGGAAGAACAAAGGAAATTGGTTCAAGACTCCATCAATTATTGGTGGGAATCCTTGTTACTCTTTTTTGGACCTCCGAGTAAGAAAGAAGTGGGCTCTTCCAAACAGGATGTAACGATCAAATACAGGATCAGAACAAGTACCAATGAAGAGCTTCGCCAAGCTTTCTTTTCTAAATATGTGAAGCGGATTCTTTCACTCGGCTATACCATTCCCGATGAAACACTTCGGTTTGATAAAGAATCGGAAACCTGGATTTACCAACAGCCCGACTGGGGGAAATTGAAGGTGTACGCAAGAAATGAAGGGCCCCTTTCACAGGAGCGCTTAAGCCTTCGAAGAATTTCATATGAAAATAATAAATGGGTGCGCGAAGCGTTAGCGCCGAAGGTCATCTAAGGGAGGGGGAAGGACTATATGGAAACTAGACAAAAAACTTACTTTGAAGAATTTGAAGTATTTAGCCGTAAAACACAAACCTCACCCGTTCAATATCATTTTAGCCTGCTGGCCCCTAATGAGGATATCGCCATCATGATGGCACAAGAAAATTTCATGAGACGTGAAGCTGTAGATGATATCTGGGTGGTCAAAAGACAGAATATACGGAAAATGACGGCCGAGGAAAAGAAAACGCTTCAACGTTTGGATAATAAAGATTACAGGACTACAAAAGGATATGGATACCTAAAGAAAAAATGGCGGAAGTATGAGCAGGAAATGCTCGATGAAAAAGAGATAATGTCTTGGGCAGGAGGCGTGAAAAATGGGGAATGATTCATTGAAGGACATCGCAATCAAGGAATTGCTGCTTCACTTGGCGGACGATGATTTTATCCATTCGTATCGTGGCGCGGAATGGCTGGGACTCGCTCCGCATATTGAAGAAGATGTTGCATCCTCCTCGATCGCCCAAGATACGATGGGGCATGCAGCGATATATTATAAATTATTGGAAGAGATCGGCGTAGGGAATGCAGATCAGCTGGCCCACGATCGACCAGCGAAGGAGCGGCGTAATGCAATTATCCTGGAAGTGGTCAATGGTCCTGGATACTATATGAAAGATCCTGAATATGATTGGGCTTTTGCAGTGGTGCGGAATTATTTTTATACCCAAGCAAAAGCGATTAAGCTTCAATCCCTTCATACAAGTTCATATGAACCGCTTGCAGAAGTGGCACAAAAGGTACAGATGGAACTTTACTATCATTTGATGCACTGGAAAATGTGGTTCGTCCAATTGCTGGGTTCCGGTCACGAAGAAGCGGTTTCGAGAATGAAAGCAGCGATCGAGAAAACATTGCAGGATTTCGCTGGCGTTTTTTCACTTGGGCAATACGGAGAAGAAATGGTGGAGCTTGGACTGATTGAAGGCGAAGCTGACTTACAAAAGAAATGGATTGAGGCTGTTTCCCCCATTTTTGAAAGTGTAGGATTAGCAACAACCTTTGAAATAAGAATGGCTAAAGGTGATGGACGAAATGGCAAGCATACGGAAGATTTGGAAAAGGCACTGGAAACGTTAAGCGAAGTGTATGCAAGCGATAAAGCAGCTTCATGGTGAAACACTAGAAAAAGGGGAGGGGTATCATGTCGACCGTACTGTTGAACACAAAAGAAATATATAAGCTCCTGGAAGACGTAAAAGATCCCGAAATCGATACAGTCAGTATTCTGGATTTAGGGATGGTTGAAAACGTGACGGTTTCGGGCCAAGACGTTTTGGTGAAGATGCTGCCGACTTTTCTTGGGTGCCCGGCATTGTCGATCATTCAGAAAAATGTGGAAACTGCCATTAAACAGCATCCTGCCGTAAAAAATGTCAGCGTTGAATTTTTACGCTCCCCTTCCTGGACATCCGATCGAATTACGGAAAAGGGGAAAGCTGGACTGAAGCTTTTCGGAATCTCCCCTCCTCCTCGTCAAATGAAAAAAGATGGATCCTGGCATGTGGATTGCCCGTATTGTGAATCAACTTATGTCACGATGGAAAATATATTCGGTCCAACGGCTTGCCGCAGCATTTTATATTGCAAATCGTGTAAAAATCCGTTCGAAGCGATGAAACCGATGATAAAAATGATCTAATAAAATGGAGGTTTTCTAAAATGGTAAAACTAATCGCCCTTTATAAACAACCTGAAAACAAGGAAGAATTCGATGAGCACTACTTCAATGTACATGGTCCGATAACGGAAAAAATTCCTGGTCTTCAAAAAATGGAGGTCACTAAAATAGTCGGGACACCGATGGGCAAAGACTCTGAGTATCACATTCTATGTGAAATGTATTATGAAGACCATGATGCACTGCAAAAAGGAATGCGTTCTCCAGAAGGCAAAGCATCAGGGAAAGACTTAATGGGCTTTGCGGGGAAACTTGTAACGATGATGATCGGCGAAGAAATAAAATGAATGCGCTTCAATTCATTGAAACGTCTATCGAGGACGGCATTGGTTATATCTTTTTAAATCGGCCGAAGCAATTGAATGCGCTTAACAGGAAAATGGTCAGGGAAATCGTTACATCCATGGAGGCATTCGACCTCGACCCACAAGTGAAGGTGATTTTGCTGACGGGCAATGGAAAAGCATTTTCTGCTGGAGCTGATATTGACGAAATGGCTAACGACAATCCAATCAATCTGGAGTTAACGAACCAATTTGCCGATTGGGATCGAATAAGCTTAGTTAAGAAGCCTGTGATTGGTGCGATGAAAAGTTTTGTATTCGGTGGTGGTTTTGAACTTGCTTTATCCTGCGATTTCTTGATTGCCGCCAGCGACACCCAGTTTTCCTTTCCGGAAGTGACTCTAGGAGTCATGCCTGGTGCAGGCGGAACGCAGAGGCTGACGAAATTGGTAGGCAAAATGAAGGCGCTTGAATGGATATTGTCAGCTGAAAGGATCAATGCTAAGACAGCTTTGCAATACGGTTTCATCAATAAGATCGTTGCTCCTGAATTGTTAATGGAGGAATCGGTTGATTTTGCTAGAAAGATAGCTAAGCAACCGCCGTTAGCTGTAAGGCTGATTAAAGAATCCGTCAATAAAGCCGTTGATCTTTCCTTATATGAGGGTATGCAATTTGAACGGAAGAACTTCTATATTCTTTTTGCATCAGAAGACCAAAAAGAAGGAATGAAAGCATTTATTGAAAAAAGAAAGCCTAAATTCACAGGCGGATAAGGAGTGCTCTATGTACGAAACGATCACTTATAGGGTTGAAAACGGAGTGGCTTGGCTTACTTTGAACCGTCCTGATAAACTTAATGCCTTTACTCCCCAAATGAATAAAGAAATACAAAAAGCGATCAAAACATCTGCGGGGTCCGATGAAGTGCGGGCCATTATCATCACAGGGGAAGGAAGGGCCTTTTGCTCGGGACAAGATTTATCGGATTTGGATGATAGCATGAATTTAGGTCAATTGCTGCGTGAAAATTACGGTCCCATGATGCAGCAAATAGCAAGCTGTGAAAAACCGATCATCGCAGCGGTCAATGGGGTGGCTGCAGGGGCCGGTTTCAGCCTTGCACTGGCATGCGATTTCCGGCTTGTTTCTGAAAAAGCCAGTTTTATAAATGCCTTTGTCAATATCGGATTGATTCCTGATTCAGGAAATCTGTATTACCTTTCGCGGATTGTCGGTCATGCGAAAGCCTTGGAATTATCTTTATTAGGGGAAAAGGTTACGGCTAGCGAGGCGAAACATATCGGGATCGCTACAAAAGTGATCAGTGTGGAAGCATGGGACGAGGAATTGAAAGCCTTTGCAGAGAATCTCGCAAACAAACCAACGAAAGCAATCGGCTTAATCAAAAGATACTTAGAGGCATCCTATCACCTTTCATTGGAAGAATACTTAAAAGAAGAAGCGGAGGGTCAGCGAATTGCTGGCTTAACGATGGATTATGCTGAAGGTGTGGCAGCATTCACGGAAAAAAGAAAAGCTCAATTCATAGGCAAGTAATATAAAAGGGGAGTGGGATTACATGGTTAAAGTTCAAGAGTCAGCATTTGAAAAAGCGGAAACGAAACGTGATTATTATCACCTGATCATTAATGGAGAAAGAGTGGAAAGCTCTAATGGATCCACTATTGATGCATACAATCCTGCGACTGGTGAAATCATTGCCAAGGTTGCAAAGGCCACTAAGGAAGATGCAGAAAGAGCCGTTCAAGCTGCTCGTGAAGCATTTGATAATGGAAAATGGAAGAAAACTCCGATCAATAAACGGTCCCGTGTATTGAACAAGATTGCAGCGATCATGCGTTCACGCTTCAATGAATTGGTTGAATTGGAAGTACTGAATAGCGGCAAATCCATTTCTGCAGCGCAAGGCCAAGTCATGCAGGCAATAGAGGATTTCGAATTTTATGCAGGTGCTTTAGTTGGACACCGTGGATCTGTCAATAATGTACCTGGTCAATTCCATAACTATACGGAGAAAGAGCCTGTGGGTGTTTGTGCGCAAATCATTCCTTGGAATTATCCAATGATGATGGCGGCCTGGAAAATTGCACCTGCCATTGCAGTTGGCTGTTCGGTCATTGTTAAGCCAGCCTCTTTAACGCCGCTGACTGCCATCGTATTAGGGGAAATCTGTTTAGAAGCAGGTGTGCCTTCCGGAGTGGTCAATATCATTCCAGGTCCTGGATCTGACGTAGGGAATTACCTTGTCGAACATCCTAAAGTGAATAAGGTAGCCTTCACAGGTTCTACGCCAATCGGCAGGGATCTCATGGGCAAAGCTTCTCAAACATTAAAAAGGGTAACATTGGAGCTTGGCGGAAAGTCTCCTAATATTGTCTTTGAAGATGCTGACCTTGAAGCAGCAATAGATGGATCCTTATATGGAATATTCTACAATACTGGACAATCTTGCGAAGCAAGATCCCGTTTATACGTACACGAGGACATTTACGAGGAATTCGTTACTAGATTCGTAGAAAAAACGAAGAAATTGAAATTGGGCAATCCGCTCGATAAAGAAACACATGTCGGTGCAGTCATAGATCAAGGGCAATTGGATGTCATCGACAATTATGTCCAATCTGCCATTGCTGATGGAGCGGATATCCTGACTGGAGGAAAGCCGGCGACTATAGAAGGCTTTGAAAACGGTTATTGGTATGAGCCGACAGTCATTGCCAATGTGAATCATGAAATGAATGTCGTTAAAGAGGAAATATTCGGACCGGTTGTTGTCATCATGAAATTCAAAGATGAAAAAGAAGCCATTAGACTTGCGAATGATACAGAATTTGGCTTGGGCTCAGCACTTTGGACAAAGGATGGCGGGCGTGCGACTCGGGTTGCGAACCAAATCGAAGCGGGAATCGTCATGGTGAACTGTCCATTCTCCGCATTTCCTGGTACACCTTTCGGAGGGTATAAACAGTCAGGATTCGGCAGGGAACTTTGTATTGAGACACTTGATCTTTATACAGAAACGAAAAGCATCATTTCCTATTATGGAATCCGTCCCTTAAATCCTTTTGGTATCTAAAAAAACATAAAATAGGGTGCTGGCAAAACGATCTGTCGGAAAAGTAATTCAGGTTTGGGATGAATGCTGATCTGATTCATTGTAGCCAGCCCTATTTATTTTGAAGGAGGAATGATTTGAATGATTAGAAATCTAGTAATTGTAGGATCTGGTGTCATGGGCAGGGGAATTGCCTATGTAGGGGCAACAGGAGGCTTTGACGTAATATTGGTGGACGTGAATCAAGAAGCATTGGAAAGTGCAAAAAAAGAGATCGATACCATTTTTGAAAAGGGTATGCTCTACCAAAAGATCACCCAGGAGGAAGCGGCTACTGCAAAAAGCAGACTTTCGTATTCCTCCAATTTGAAAGAATCAGCAGCATATGCCGATTTAATCATAGAGGCTGTTCCGGAAAAGGCAGAAATTAAGAAAGCCGTTTTCGAAACAATTGAAGAGCATGCAAAAGAAGGCTGTTACTTTGCAACTAATACTTCCACTATGAGTCCGACAGAAATTGGTTCATATGGAAAACGTCCTGAAAAAACGATTGCCATGCATTTTTTCAACCCTGTCCAAAAGATGCCACTCGTGGAAATAGTACGCGGTCTTGAAACAAGTGATGAAACGGCAGCCATAATAAAAGAGGTGGCTGAAAAAATGGGGAAAGAGACAGTGGTCATCAACGAATTTCCTGGTTTTGTTACCAGTAGAATCAGCTGTCTGGTAGGTAATGAAGCGTTCTTTATGCTTCAAGAAGGGTTAGGGACACCAGAAGAAATTGATAAAGCAATAAAGTTAGGGTTGAATTACCCGATGGGACCATTTGAGCTAGGTGATTTGGTAGGATTGGATGCCCGTTTAAATAATTTAAGATATTTACATAGTAAGCTAGGTGAGAAATACCGTCCTGCACCCCTGCTGGAGCAGTATGTTAAAGCTGGCAGGCTAGGCCGAAAGTCAGGTAAAGGTGTGTACGATTATACAAAAGATGGGGAGCTGGTGAGAAAATGAAGGATGTTGTGATTGTTGATGCCGTGAGAACACCAATAGGAAGATATAAAGGCGCATTGAAAAGTGTTCGCCCGGATGACCTGGGTGCAATTGTCATCAAGGCGCTGACAGATCGCAATCCTAAGCTTTCCCCAGAGCAAATTGAAGATGTCATCTTCGGAAATGCAAATCAAGCTGGTGAGGATAATCGGGATGTTGCCAGAATGTCCGCACTTTTAGCTGGTCTTCCTGTAAACGTGTCTGGAACGACAATAAATCGTTTGTGCGGATCAGGGCTTGATGCCGTTATGTATGCGGCTCGTTCCATAGCTGCAGGGGAAGGCGATATTTATATCGCAGGCGGGACCGAAAGCATGACAAGGGCGCCATATGTCATGGCCAAACCTGAAATTGAATTCCCAAGGGGTTCGATGGAGCTTCAGGATACAACGATCGGCTGGCGTTTCACGAATGAGAAACTTGAAGAAATGTATGGTGCGGATTCCATGCCCCAAACAGCTGAAAATGTCGCTCAGCGCTTTTCGGTTTCAAGGGAAGATCAAGATCAATTCGCGTTTCAAAGCCAGCAAAGGGCGAAAATAGCAGTGGAAAATGAGCGATTCATTAATGAAATCGTACCTGTTCGATATACGGACCGTAAAGGGAATGAGGTCATTTTCGATAAAGATGAACACCCTCGTCCTGACACGACCATCGAAAAGCTGGGAAAACTCAAACCGATTTTTAAAGGTGGTACGGTAACGGCCGGTAATGCCTCCGGTGTTAATGATGGCGCCTCTGCGTTGCTATTAATGAGTGCAGAAAAGGCACGGGAGCTAGGGGTTAAACCTCTGGCCAAATATGTAGTAGGGGCGGTGGCAGGCTTAGAACCGTCAATTATGGGCCTTGGTCCCATTCATGCTACGAAAAAAGCGTTGGAACGGGCGGATTTATCCATTGAAGACATTGGGCTAGTCGAATTGAATGAAGCATTCGCTTCCCAATCCGTGGAGTGTATCCGCCAATTGAACCTGGATCAGGAAAAGGTGAATGTCAATGGCGGGGCGATAGCGTTTGGCCATCCACTCGGTGCGAGCGGTGCGCGTATTTTAACCACACTTGTTCACGAAATGAAAAAGAGAAATGTACGCTATGGTCTTGCAACGATGTGTGTCGGTGTTGGGCAGGGGATATCAGCCATTATAGAAAATATTGAAAATGATTGAGGGTAGTTGACCATTTTTTTTATAAAAGGGGAGAGGAATCATGTCTAACGTCATTTATAATGTGAATAATCAAATTGGCTATATAACAGTGAATCGACCGGACGTATTGAATTGCTTCGACTATGAGACACTTTCTGAACTGCAGGAAGTCGTTGATGCTGTTTATATGGACGGAGATATCCGTGCCGTCATTTTCACGGGTGCAGGAGAAAAAGCATTCAGCGCAGGAGCGGATTTGAAGGAAAGAAAGACTTTGAATGATGAGGAAGTAAGAAGGAACGTTAAATTGATTCGCGATGTTTTTAATAGTATCGCAGGGCTTCCACAGCCAACCATAGCTGCCGTTAATGGATACGCATTGGGGGGAGGATTTGAGTGGCTGCTGTCATGTGATTTTGCAATTGCAGCTGATGGTGTTTCATTGGGGCTCACTGAAACTAGCTGGGCCATCATTCCTGGAGCAGGCGGTACACAGCGGTTGCCGAGATTGATAGGTGAAATGAAAGCGAAGGAATTAATCTTTACGGCTAAAAAATTGACAGCAGAAGAGGCGTGTCAATTAGGGATCCTATTGAAGGTCGTTCCGAGGGATGAATTGCTATCAGTTTGTGAGGAATTGGCAGGAAAGATCATGAAAAATGGGCCGATTGCAGTCAAGCAAGCCAAATATGCCATTGTCCAGGGAATGAATACAGACTTGCAAACCGGAATGGCCATAGAGGGGAAAGCCTATGAACTGACCATTCCGACTCAAGATAGATTGGAAGCGCTCGAAGCATTTAGTGAACGGAGAAAAACGCAATTTACGGGTAAATGATATTGCGGTTTCTTTTTAAAAAGATATAATAGTATTTATGCAGTCCGTGTGAAAATGGTAACAACGAATGAGGTGAGAAATATAGGAACTAATACGCAATCCATGATATTTACGATTTATGGTGATTATATCCGTAACTATGGAAATAAAATCTGGATAGGAAGTTTAATTCGTTTATTAAAGGAATTCGGCCACAATGAACAGGGCGTACGTGTAGCCGTTTCCCGTATGGTCAAACAAGGCTGGATTCAATCAGAGAAGCAGGGAAATAAAAGCTATTACTTTTTGACTGATCGCGGTGTACAGCGAATGGATGAAGCGGCCAATCGCATATATAAAATGAAACCAAATGATTGGGACGGTAAATGGCGCATTTTAATGTACACGATCCCTGAAGATAAACGGCAATTACGGGATGATCTTCGGAAGGAATTATTATGGAGTGGATTTGGCAGCTTTTCCAATGGTTGCTGGATTTCCCCTAATGACTTGGAGAAACAAATCAAACTCTTGATCGAGAAATACGATATCAATGAATATGTTGATTTTTTCATTTCGGAATACAAGGGTCCCAAACAAAATCAATCGCTAGTTGAGAAGAGTTGGCATTTAGAAGAAATCGAAAATAAATATGAAGAATTCATCGAGAAATACAGCAAACAATTCATCGTGCACCAAAGCATCATTAGCAGAGGGGAAATGTCTGATGCTGATTGCTTTGTGGAACGAACGAATTTGGTGCATGAATACCGTAAGTTTTTATTTATCGATCCAGGCTTGCCCAAGGAACTATTGCCTTCCAAGTGGAACGGGAATCATGCCGCGCTTTTATTCAGCCAGTATTATCAAGTCTTGGCTGAACCAGCAAGCCGATTCTTTGAAAGCGTATTTCAGGAAAATAATGATTTATGCCGGAAAGATGAAACCTATGATGCTAAGGATCATCCACTTATCATTAAGTAAAAAAGGTTCGGCCAGTCACTAGTGACTGGCCGAAGCTCTTTTTTACATGATTATAGTCACGTAGGGTCAACGGGATATGCTCCGTGTGAAAATTAATCAAGCAGCCCCTTGAAGTCCTTTCCTTTTTGAACATATGTATCAATCGAAAGTTGGATCAATTCAAGATCTTTATCATTCAATTTGCGAACCACTCGCCCTGGGGAACCAATAACTAGCGAACGGGGAGGTATACTTTTGCCAGCGGCAATCAATGTATTTGCTCCGACGATGCATTCTTCGCCAATTTCTACATTATCCAATATCGTTGAACCCATACCGATTATGGACCGTTTGCCTATTTTACAACCATGTAGGATAACGTTGTGACCAACCGTCACTTCGTCTTCGATGACAACAGGGCAACCTTCAAATAAATGGATGGTGGAGTTATCTTGAATACTGCACTTCTCTCCTATTGTGATTGAATCTTCATCACCACGTAGAACGGAGTTAAACCAAATGGACGATTCTTTTCCAATTGAAATATCACCGATTAAATGAGCACCAGGTGCAACGAAAACAGTTTCGTCAATAGAAGGTTTTTTATTATTGTACGGAATAATCATAGTCTCGCTCCTTTTTGAAAAGTCAGAATTGTTTTTCTAATGAATATAGTATAACATTAAATGGACAGGGAGGGGTAAAAGTGAAATATATTTGTGAACTTTTTTCGATAAAATATCCTATTATTCAGGGCGGCATGGGGAACATAAGCAATGCAAGTCTAGCAGCTGCAGTATCCAATGCAGGTGGCTTAGGGACAATAGGGTGCGGTACCATGAATCCTGAACAGGTAGAAGCCATCATTCTTGAAACCAAAGATAAAACCGATAAAAATTTCGCGTTGAACATACCGATAAACGTTAATCCATATACAGATGAGTTAATCAATCTTGTCCTGAAGCATGATATACCAGTCGTTTCCTTATCAGCTGGAAATCCTGCCCCTTACATTCCGCAATTGCAACAAAAGAATATAAAAGTGATCGCTATCGTTGCTTCGGTCAAGCACGCGCAAAAAGCGCAGGCCGCAGGAGCCGATGTGTTGGTTGCTGAAGGGTTTGAAGCTGCCGGCATCAATTCGAACCTGGAATTGACCACCTTTACACTCATCCCGCAAATCAGCAAGCATGTGAGGCTGCCTGTTTTGGCTGCTGGCGGAATCGGCAATGGACAGGGTCTGGCAGCTGCATTGATGCTCGGAGCTTCGGGCGTCCAGTTAGGAACCAGGCTGATTGCAACACAAGAAGCACCGTTCCATCCATCATATAAACAGAAACTAATCGAAGCGATGGGCAATGATACGGTAATTTTGGGCAGATCCGTTGGTCAGGTCAGAAGAGTATTGAAGGAACCATATACCGAAAAAGTCCTGGATTTGGAAAAACAGGGGCTGTCTCCTATGAATTATCGTGAAATGACCTCTGAAGCTCATCATATTAATGGTGCAATGAACGGGGATGTTAACAATGGTTTTATGAACAGCGGCCAGGTTGCCGGATTGATTGACGATATACCCACGGTCAAGGAATTACTTGATGGCATGATGAAAGATGCGAAAAAACAAATGGAGGATGGATTGAGCAGGCTCTCTGCCCCTTTTATGATTTGAGAGCAGAGGGTAGCAAGATTTTAATTAGTTCATGTCTAGCAGAGGTTGTTCCCTTGGGTAACTATCGAAAGCTTAAGGTCAATTCGTCCTTAAGCTTTTTTCGGGACATTTAATTATCATACTTCTTACAATCTGAATTCTGCAGTAAATAGCTGGATAACCAATATGGGATTAATTATGGAAAAATGTGAGTGAAGTTATGATGCGATGGGACATATCGTTTATGAAATCATGGGGTGCCGGGATCCAATATGGAAGACCCCTATTTTATATGTAATAAAAGTTTGATAATGGAAAATGACTATGGAAAAACAAAGAAGGCGCCATGATCAGGCGCCTTTTTCATTTTTGACATTATCAGAATCCACCGAATCCGCAACTGCATCCAATGATGATTAATAGGATAAATAATACGATCAGTAATGCAAATCCGTTATCGAAACCGCCGCAGCCGCCACCGCCGCCACAACAATCGTTACCATTTCCACCCATTTAATTTCCTCCTCATACATATTATGAATTACATACCTAGCAAAACATCTTTACCGGGAATACTTCATACTATGTATTCTAGGCCGAAGTGTTAGCTTATTCATAAAAAATGGGCGTTAAACAAATCAGGGGAATAAGCCCGAATATTTTTTTGATTTCGTTTGAAATGTTATAATATACCTTGTGGATTATGGGGGAAGGGAGCTGAGCTTAGTCATGAAAGTTGCCATTATAACGGATGTGCATGGTAATGCTTCAGCGTTAAATGCTGTTCTTAGGGATATTGATCAAAGGGAGGATATCAATCATATCTATTGTTTGGGAGATATGGTTGGAATAGGCCCGGATACAAATGAAGTCCTTGAACTTTTATTTTCGAGAAATGATTTATCGATGTTAACTGGAAATCATGATGAAGCTGTACTCGCCATCATTAACGGGGAGCCGCATCCGGAAGGTCACATTCATGTCAAGGAGCATCATGAATGGATAGCGCAAAGAATGCATTGGAATTTCATTGCCAAACTGGAGAATTTACCTCGCACCATACAGAATACCATCAATGATCACTCCGTTTACTTCACTCATTATCACATGGAACCGAAGAAATTGGATGAACACATAAGCCATAACCCTTTTAGTAAAATCGTCGAACCGAATTTATATAACTTAGAAAGACTTTTTAAAGATCAGCATCACGATTTAATTGGATTTGGACATCATCACCCTATCCATCATTTTAAAAATGACCGAACGATATTCCTTAATCCAGGTTCTCTTGGCTGTAATCGTGAACCAGTTGCACCTTATGCCATCGTTACGATTGAAAATACCGGTATACAGGTGAATCTCGAACAAGTCATCTATGATAATTCATCGTTTCTATTATCCTATAAAAGCTTACAAGTTCCTGAGCATGAATTCATTATACGTGCGTTCCATGGTGGGCAGCAGGTCTGAACCGTTTATAAATGATAAAAATGGGGAAATGTTCAGCATAAAGGTACATGCCTGGGGATACGATAATAGGCAAAACATGATGATGCTGGAGGTAGGCCATGAAGGAACATGAAAAGCAAAGAAATCTTCAAGAGCAACAAGAGAAGGAACGTCACAGTTTTGTCTGTAATAATGAATTGTTTAATAAAGATCTGCACGCCATTGTCGATGATACGATGCAAGAAGAAAGATAAACAAAAAATAAACGCTGCAGGAAAAGTCTGCGGTGTTTATTTTTTGTTTTTAGGAAGGTTTTCCTATAAAGGGATCTTTTATTTGCTTTTTTTAACATTGCTTTGCAGCAGTGAAATCAGGAAGTGAATCATTTGAAACCATTCTGGATATATCCCATACTATATATAAGTTTTAAATCCGAGAGGAGGGATGGCATGGGACATCATCATGGTCACTCCCATGATCATGGGCACGGACACCACCATCATTCTAATAATAAAAAAGCGTTGTTGGCTTCTTTCTTGTTAATCACTACATTTATGGTAGTTGAGGTTATTGGAGGATTCATGACAAATAGTCTGGCTTTACTGTCGGATGCAGGTCACATGCTTAGCGATGCGGCAGCTTTAGGACTTAGTTATACAGCGATAAGGTTGGGTGAAAGAAAAGCGACATCGTCCAAATCGTATGGATATAAACGGTTTGAAATCATTGCTGCTTGTTTGAATGGATTGACCTTGATCGTGATATCCGTTTTCATTTTCATAGAGGCAATTAAAAGGTTCATCAATCCCCCTGAGGTACAAAGCCTGGGAATGCTATTGATTTCAATCATTGGTTTACTGGTTAATATCATTGCCGCATGGATTTTAATGAGCGGAGATAAGGAAGACAATTTGAATGTAAGGAGTGCCTTTTTACATGTCATAGGTGATATGCTTGGATCGGTGGGTGCCATTGCTGCCGCACTCTTGATTTATTTTTTCGATTGGGGAATGGCAGATCCAATTGCGAGTGTCATCGTTGCGATTTTAATAATTATCAGCGGATTTAGGGTAGTGAGGGATTCTTTCCATATCTTGATGGAGGGCACACCCGAGCAAGTCGATATGGATGACGTGAAAACATCCTTGATGGAATTGGGCAGTGTATCAGATGTCCATGATCTCCATATCTGGACGATCACCTCTGGTTTTTTGTCCATGAGCTGTCATGTTGTCATAGATGAAAGCGGCAACCATGATTCTGTTTTAGCAGAAGCGCAAAAACTTCTTCACGATCAGTTTGGAATTGAACATAGCACGATTCAAGTGGAAAGACAGGAAGTGGGCTGTCCGAATCCACACGAAACATGTAATTGAAAAGAGGCTGGCTCCATCTTGAGCCAGCCTCTTAAGGGTGTATACAAGAAAATCATAAGTTTTGTACAAGCTTTACCCGTTTCCATACGACTTTTTCCTAGAAGGTTTAAATGAATCGAGATTCTTCGTTCAAAATAAGTTTAATGGAAAATACTAAGGGGAATCATGGCCAAATTTTGCTGCGAACATAATCCTGACACATTAAAAGGGTAAAATTGAGGGAAAAAGCTCTTATACTTTAATAGTTAGCATATACAAAATGATTCCACTATAATTCAGGAAGGAGGAATCCTTAAATGAAGAAAATTTTAGTAGTAGAAGATGAATTGGCCATTTCAATGGTATTGAAAGCATATTTAGAGCGTGAAGGTTTTAATGTAGTCCAAGTATACGATGGGCTAAAGGCCATTCCTGTATTTGAAGAAACGACGCCGGACCTTGTCCTGCTTGATGTCATGCTGCCGGGAAAAGAAGGCTGGGATATATTGAAGGAAATCAGGGAGGACAATACATGCCCGGTTATCATGTTGACGGCACTGAATGATGTCGATTACCGATTATCCGGATTTAAGTCAGGTGCGGATGATTACATCTCTAAACCATTTGTTGCCGAGGAAGTCGTGGCACGGGTCCATGCCGTTTTAAGGAGATCCTCGACTGTTGTTGCGGTAGATGATCATGTACATGAGTTTGGGAGTTTAACCATCGATGATCAGTCTTATATGGTGCATTTGAATGGGAAAGAAATAAGTTTGACGCCACGTGATTTATCTCTTCTCATTTTTTTCGCTAAGCACCCTAATCAAATTTTTACGAGGGAGCAGCTGATCGATCAAGTGTGGGGCATGGATTATGATGGCAGTGACCGTGCCGTGGACCTGGCGATCAAACGAATCAGGAAGGCAATCGATGCATGGCCTGCAGCTGAAGGGGAAATAAAAACGTTGCGCGGATTGGGGTATCAATTGAGTGTCTATGAAAACTAAAAAAAGAACCACTTTACAACGTTATTGGACGAAGAGGTACGTATTGACCTTGATTTCAGGTTTAATATTATTGTCTGTTTTTTCCCTATGGTGGATGGAAAAAACAGCTTTGGAATATAGGCTTAGCCTCCTTAAGTACTTGGCTGATGAAACATCAGATCGGGCGATAAAGGAAAATGGACAGATAGTTGTTGGTCCGGTCCTTTCGGAGATTGTTGAGGAAAGGGAAAAAATCCTTCATCTGAACCAACAGCCGATCATCTATATCGTCGACACGGATGGCAGCATCATTTATACGATGCCTCAGTTGTATATCGATCCGGATGAAAACAAACTTCCAGACGTCATTATGAAAAATAGGGAATTAATTCAAAAGGTCAAGATTTCCGACAACAAAGTATATGTCGTCAAATCCCCCATTACGTTTAATGATGAGACGAGAGGGTGGGTGGTCATCGCACAGGAAGAAGCGGCATTAAAGGAAATCAACCAAGATCATGGCTTGCTGGCAATCATGATAGGAGGCCTTTTAATTCTTGGAACGGGAGTCATTTATTTTCTTTCGAGGCAGATTTCGCGACCAATCCAAGACGTAGCTAATGCCGCGGTCCAGGTACGTGAAGGCAACTATGATATCCATTTCAAAGAGGAAGAAGAAATAAAGGAAGAAGAAATTTATGAACTGATCGAATCATTTAAAGAAATGACCAATCGATTGAAGGCGATGGAGAAGCTACGGGCGGAATTACTCGCTGGTGTAACCCATGATTTGAAAACGCCTGTCACTTCCATTAGCGGACTCATACAAGCGGTTAAGGATGATGTCGTTACGGGAGAGCAGAGTAAGGAATTCTTGGATATTTCCTTAAAGGAAACCCAGCGGCTACAAGATATGATAGAAGATTTACTTAATTATAATGCCATATCTGCAGGCGCTTTTAAAATTCGAGTGCAACGGGAGAATATCAATAAATTCATCCAGGAAATCGCCTATCGCTGGCAAGTAACCCAGGATGATGATCAAGCGTTCGAGCTTGTTATAAAAGTTCCTGATGAACCAGTCTTTGGTCAAATAGATCCATTGCGGATGCAGCAAATTGTCATTAACCTTTTGAATAATGCCAGGCATGCTCTTGATGGCAACGGGAAAATAGCAATTCACCTTTATGAAAAGGAGGATGATCGAATCTGCATTGACGTCCAGGACAGTGGCCGAGGAATCCCGAAACATGAACAACAGTACGTGTTTGAACCATTTTATCGAGGTGAAAGCAAAAAGTTGAAGGTGCGTGGTTTAGGTTTAGGGCTGCCATTCAGCAAGATGCTAGCAAAAGCACAAAATGGGGATCTTGTACTGAAGGATAGCGATGAACAAGGCACCGCCTTTACGATCATTGTAGAGAAGGCGAATCAAATATAAAAAAAGGGTTGTCCAATTTAATGGACAACCCTTTTAGTTAAGCACCTGAGTGTTTAATGGTTTAAGCCAATTGGGAGATTGCTCGCCATAATTGGACATGACGGACCTTTCTTGGAAGGAAGCGTCCCATTTCTTCTTCATTATATCCGGCATGCAAGTTCTTATGGTCGAAAATGATCGGCCGGCGAAGTAAATCCGGATTATCTTGAATAAGCTTGCAAAGATCGTTAAGTGGTGTATTATTTATATCGATATTCAGGCTTTTGAATTTTTTAGAACGGGTTGAGATGATTTCATCTGTTCCGCCTTCTGTTTTACGTAAAATCTCTTTTATTTCTTCTATAGAAAGAGGTTGAGAATATAGGTTGCGTTCATTGTATGAAATTTCGTTTTTCTTAAGCCAAGCTTTTGCTTTACGACAGGCTAAACTGCTTGGAGTAGTATAAATTGTTACCATTTAAAATCGACTCCTTCAAAGTTTCAAGTTTATTGGAATGAAATTATTTTTACATTTGTGATACTCTTACTTTAACGTTTCTTTGTGTCAGCAAGATGTCAAGAAAAATAAACTTAAATGTTATTTTAAAAAGAAAGGGAGAAAACGAAATGAAATCTGCCTTTAATGAAACAAACTCGGTGATAATACAGAACAAGGATATACATACGTTGATATTTAACATGGATGCGAGGATAGTATCATGACAGAGGATTTTTGGTCACCTGTCAGGTTATCGATACAGGTAGCAGGACTAGCGGGCATCCTTGTGTTCTTTTTGGGGATTATCCTTGCACGATTGATGGCTAAAAAGAAATTCAAGGGAAGAGTCCTGCTTGAAACCGCATTTTTATTGCCGCTTGTTCTGCCACCCTCTGTCGTAGGTTTTTTATTGATTGTGATTTGGGGTAAAAACGGGGTGCCAGGCCAATTCATTGAAATGGTTTTTAACCAGCCGATCATGTTCACGTGGTGGGCGGCAGTCATTGCATCTATCGTTGTAGCTTTTCCCCTTATGTACCAATCCGCTAAAACAGGCTTTGAGGGAATAGATGAGGAAATAGAAAATGCAGCAAGGGTTGACGGGGCCGGCGAGTGGAGATTGTTCCTGAGTGTATCCCTTCCATTGGCGGTCAAATCCATCGTCACAGGTGCCATATTGAGTTCTGCACGTGCATTGGGGGAATTCGGGGCGACACTCATGTTTGCCGGAAACATTCCAGGCAAGACACAAACCATACCAACCGCGATTTATATTGCCATGGACTCCGGGAATATGACATTAGCTTGGCTGTGGGTTGCCGTGATCATTGTCATTTCTTTCATTATGCTTTTTGTGGTGACGTACATTAAATGAATGGTTTCTCTCCTATATGCTTATGAAAAAATAAGGTGCGGCTTCTATGTCTTCTTTATGGGTGAAGCCGTTTTAATATTGCGGAAGAGGGAGATTATTGTTTCTTATCAGTCTGTGTTATAATCGACAAACAATATGATCTAATGAAATGAGGAAGAAATTTGTTAACATTTGAAGAAAAATTAAGCATCATTGAGACTTTCCCGGAATTACAGCGAAAGGACGTTTCATTGGGACGTGTGAACTTTCATTATCCAGGGAGTGTCCAGGAGAAAAAAATCGTTGTTCAGCACTTGCATCCTAATGGAAATGGATTCGTTTACGCAGGGCATATGAGAAAAAAAGACACTGACCGTAAAGGGTTTATTAATATACGTGATTATAATGAAGCGGAATTAAAGGAATTGATCCAAAAAAGCATGGATTACCTATCTGAACCTCCGATTGAAATCGAAGAAGAGGAAAACGAGTTCGCTAGGTTAGAAGGAACATGGATTGGTCAAGAAAAACAAGAGCTTTCGCTTATTAGAGAAGATCAGCTCTGGAACGTGTACTCTGGTTCGAATTTGGAGGAGTGTTTCGAGAGCCCGATCGAGGCGGAGCGCTACTTACTAGACGAGGGATTCCGTCAAAGCAAGAAGCGAAAAATGTAGAATTTTAGGTTAATTTGTCGGTTGATTTACTGTGATATTCGTGTTTTTTTTTGATTTACCATGATATAATATGGGTAATTATTTTTGTTCGGTATAAGTTTGATAGAAGGATTTACTGTTATAGGATTCCTCTTGAAACATTATCCAGAACCAAAAATAGTAATAAAATGGATTTTTCCAAACACAGGAGGAACTATCATGGTACAAGGTAAAGTAAAATGGTTTAACGCAGAAAAAGGTTTCGGTTTCATCGAAGTTGAAGGCCAAGACGATGTATTCGTACATTTCTCAGCTATCCAAGGCGAAGGCTTCAAAACTCTTGAAGAAGGCCAAGAAGTTTCTTTCGAAATCGAGCAAGGCGCTCGCGGACCACAAGCAGCTAACGTTCAAAAATAATTGAACGCTTATAAAAAAGACTCCATTCTGGAGTCTTTTTATTTTTCATTAAAAGGGAAACATTGATTAATCCTCTTTTTTACTGGCCATTTTCTTTAGTACTTCATCCAATTTTTCTTCAATCCGTTTAGAACGATTAAAATGACGTGACAGGTATAACACGATGAATATAACGAATACGAAAAGTGCTAGCATAAAAAGTATAGGTAGTAACTGAGTGATATTAGCCATGAATATCTCCTTTTTCCTTCATTATACTTCATGTTTAATCGTACTATGATATAGGCAGCTAAAGTTTTTATAAAGTGACTGAAAGGGATATGCGAAAACGCATATCCCTTTCAGTCAGTTCTGGAATAGTGAGGCGAACTTCTTAAGTCTGGACAAGTCTGATTCTTGATACATCTGTTCTATTTTCAATGTCACCAATAACTGGCTCTTGGCAAATAGCATGTCCCGGAAATGATCGACCGCCCCGCAAAAATGATTATAGTTGGTTTCACCAGTTCCGAAGACTCCCGTTTTCAGATGAGCAATAGGCAGCTGTTCAAGTTCTTTATAAAGGGCTGCTGATTTAGCAGGGAGCTCTCCATTACCCCATGTATAGGTGCCGACGATCAAGGCATCGTAATCAGGCAATGTACGTAAATCGAATTCATTTATTCGATATAGTCCAGCTTCAGGTAAAAGGGAGGCGATGGCTTCAGCAAGCGCTTTTGTATTGCCGCCGGCTGAATGATAGACAATGGCAACTTTAGAGCTCATCGAACCCATTGCTGGCATTTACTTGACTGTATGTCCTGGACTTCTGCTCGAAGAAATCGGTTTTGGTAAGGCCGATGGATTCATCATCGAACGTTTTGATCCATGGCATCGGGTTCTCGCTATACTCTTTATACAAGTTCTCAAGCCCTAGCATGCGCAGTCGTTTGTTGGCAATGTATTCGATGTACTCGTTGAATTCTTCCAAGTCGAGATCTGCTTTGGTTTGGATATCCTCAAGCATATACTCAGACCATTCTTTTTCAAGTTCGACGGCTTTTTCAATCGTTGTATAGATGAATTTCGTGTTTTCTTCATTATTTAACTCCGGGTATTCATACATCAAGATTTGTACGAGCATTCCGATGAAATCGAAGTGAACCATTTCATCGCGATGTATATAGGAAATCATCGTAGCCGAACCAGTCATTAGGTTTTGACGCCCTAAGTTGTAATAGAAGGCGAATGCCAGGTAGAAATAAATACCTTCGAGGTTCGTGGAATGGATGAGTGCTTCAAATAAGTGTTGAGGACTAGGATCGTCCACAAACGTTTGATAGGCATCCACAATCGGTTGATTCCGCTTTATCACTTCAGGGTGTTCTTTAATGCGATCGAAAAGCTGTTTTTGCTTGCCTACCGGAATCAAGGAAGCAAGGATATAGGAATAAGATTCATTATGAATAGATTCCTGCTGGGCCATGTTGGCCAGGATCGCTTTTGCTGCCGGGTCTTTGATGTAACGAAGGATTTCCACTAAAGTCGGCGTTTGAAGGCTGTCCATTCCTGCAATCATCGTAAGGATATCAAGGAAAGCATCCTGGATATCTTCATCTAATTCGCCCCACTGCTTTTTATCCTGAATCATGTTCACGCTCGAAGGCTTCCAAAAGTTATTGATGAGTTGTGTATACGTATCATAGAATTTTTCATACTGAATATCGTTCCAAAGGAGAAAGCCTGAAGCTTCCCCTTTGAATACGCCCGTTGCTTTAGTTGGATGCGTAGGTTCGAGCATCCGGATTTTTTTGATATGATTGGCCATTCGTAAAACTCCTTTAAAAATAGATTACTGATTTGATCGTTAACTTGAGCAACTTTCGCAGGCATTATCATATTCAGATGAAGTGGAACGAACATAATATGTTGATTTCAATCCGCTTTCCCATGCTGTTAAATGGATATCCAATAGAACTTTAGCCTTGATTGTGTTGTGGACATACAGGTTAAAGCTGATAGCTTGGTCAATATGACGCTGACGGGCTGCATTTTGTCTGATGCTTTCCAGTTGGTCCAAGTTAAATCGTGTTTTTTTATAATATTCATACGTATTAGGCGTCAATCCGGGTGCTGTCACTTTGAATTTGAAGTTTTTCTTTTCTTCATAAAATTCAATTTCATACAAGGGATCGATGCCATCCGTGGAATTACCGATTTTAGCGGTCGATGAATTGGGGGCGATGGCCATTAAATATCCATTACGGGTCCCATGTTCCTGTACGTTTGCTTTTAAATCGATCCATTTTTGATCCGTATAGTCACGCAGTTCGAAATATTCGCCTGTATGCCAATCCGATCCTTCGAAATATGGGTATGACCCTTTTTCCTTGGCCAACTCATTGGATGCCTTGATTGTTAAGTAAGCGATCTTTTCGTATAAAGCATCGGCATATTGAACTGCCTCATCAGATTCCCAATAAATATTCTGGGTAGCAAGTAAATGATGCCATCCAAATGTTCCTAAGCCAATTGCCCGGTAACGTTTGTTCGAGATGGATGCCTGCTTGACCGGAAGATTATTCACATCAATGACGTTATCCAGCATCCGGATCTGAATGGGAATCAACCTTTCCAAAACATCACTGCTCACCGCACGGGGCAAGTTGATGGATGAAAGGTTGCAGACAACGAAATCACCGCTTTTACGAACTACAACGACATCGCCATCTTCCGTTTCGTATTCATCCGTGATCGTCGAAGGACTTAAGTTTTGAGCTATCTCTGTGCAAAGGTTAGAACAATAAATCATACCCTTATGTTTATTCGGGTTCTTCCGGTTCACTTCATCGCGGTAGAACATATATGGAACGCCTTCTTCTAATTGGGAAATCATGATGCTTTTCATGATTTCCATCGCATTGATTTTTTCAAAGCTATAATTTGGAAGAATGCCATTTTCTGCTGCCTCGACGGCAAGTGCGTAATGTGTCCTGAAGCTTCCTTCACCTTTCTTCTCGTCATAAAGATCTTCAAGTGAGAATCCAAGTGTTTGCTTGACGGTGTGCGGGTCGAACAGATACCATTCTTTTCTGTCGCGTACAGCCTCCATGAATAAATCAGGTATGCATACACCTGTAAAAATATCATGGGCTTTTAATCTGTCATCCCCGTTTTGCGTCTTCAAATCAAGGAAGCTCATGATATCTTTATGCCAGGCATCCAAGTATATCGCGATGGCACCTTTACGTTGACCCAATTGATCGACACTGACAGCTGTCTGGTTGAATAGTCGAATCCAGGGTGTTGTGCCGGAACTATTTCCAGAGAAGCCACGGATATCAGAACCAAGCGACCGAATCTTTCCTACATAAAGTCCGACACCACCGCCGAATTTAGATACTTTTGCAGCATCGTAGTTAGATAGATAGATGCCGTCAATGGAATCTTCGATGGCATCGATAAAGCAAGAGCTTAACTGTCCGTGTGTTTTACCGGCATTCGATAGTGTAGGGGTCGCAACAGTCATATAAAGATTGGACATGGCCCAGTAAGCTTCTTTTATAAGTTGCAGGCGGTGCTCCGTTTTTTCCAATCGCATGATTTCCATCGCGATGATCATGAAGCGCTCTTGAGGCAGTTCATAGACCTTGTCTCTTTTTGGGCGGGCTAGGTAGCGATCGTTTAATAAGTAGATGCCTATGTAAGAAAAAAGTTTATCTCTTTCCGGGTCAATCATCGAACCCAATTCCTCGATTTCAGCTTTCGTATAAGAAGCTAGCAGTTCTGATTTATAAATGGGATACCGCTGGCCATCTTGTAGTTGGGAGAGTTCCGAAATCAGTTCATAAAATGGGCCATAACTCATGCCTTCATAACCTCGATTGGCTTGTGCATCCCTATACATCGTATTCAACAGTTCTGCAGCAGCAACGAATGTCCAATCTGGAGCATCGATATCCACACTTTCAAGAGCAAGCTGAATCAGTTTTTTTGAAGCCTGTTCTTCGGTTGAGTCACTTTTGCGATCAAGCCATTTTGTAAAACGCTTTTTGAACTTTTCCATATCGAGACGGCCTTCGAATTCCTTCGATAACATTTCAAGCCGAATGGAGTTCGTTTCGGTGTCATTTTCGCTTATAATAGAGTTATATGTTTGAGTCATTAATAATCCTCCTTGTAAAAATCCACTAAATAAAAAAACCGCCCAATGAATTGAGCGGATCAAACGATAGAATAAAGAGCCATGAAAAAATAGCCGTTAAACTATCGTTTCATCATCTCAATCCCCGAAGAATAAGAAACGTGAAAAAATCAAGGCAGGTCTCCTGACTCATGATCATCCTACTTTGAGTCCTTCCCGTATAGAGAGCTATACAGTGGTTTTCTCATTTCGTCACATTTACAGTTGCGGGGACAGTTCCGGGTTTGCACCGGATTCCCTTTTCAGCCATCACTGGCACCTTGGATTATAAAAAATTCTATATATAGTTAGTAGTGTTGTTTGTGTAATCAATATCTAGTATTTCTGCTTATATTATCGTAAGCCATATACGATGATAATTCAACTAATATATTTGAGAAAAACCAACCCTTATCTATTGACAAAGTGAAGGTGGAGGGAAAAGGAATGAAAGATTTTATTGGATAATGGACAATTCAAGCACTGAATTTACGGGCATTTGTGTTAAAATAAAGTGTATTGTAAAGGTGGCTCTCCTTTATTGCGCTGAGGGGATTCGCGGAAAAATATTTATGAAAAAGGAGATAAAATCTTGGAAAAAGTATTAGTTTTTGGACATAAAAACCCGGATACAGACACAATCTGTTCAGCAATCGCATATGCAGATCTGAAAAAGCAACTAGGTATCAACGCTGAACCAGTTCGTCTGGGTGAAGTGAATGGTGAAACTCAATTTGCGTTGGATCAATTTAATTTCGAAGCTCCTCGTCTTGTGGAAAAAGTGGCAGGGGAAGCGGATGGCGTGATCCTTGTCGATCACAACGAACGCCAGCAAAGTGCTGAAGATATTGACCAAGTCCGTGTGCTGGAAGTTATCGACCATCACCGTATCGCTAACTTTGAAACAAGCGATCCTTTATATTACCGTGCGGAACCAGTTGGCTGTACGGCAACTATTTTAAATAAAATCTATAAAGAAAACGGAATTGAAGTCCCTAAAGCAATTGCAGGACTTATGCTGTCTGCCATCATTTCCGATTCTTTATTGTTCAAATCCCCGACCTGCACAGAGCAAGACGTTGCAGCAGCTATGGAACTGGCTGATATTGCAGGAGTCAATGCCGAAGCATATGGCTTGGAAATGTTGAAGGCGGGAGCTGATTTAAGCGACAAAACGATTGCCCAGCTAATCACTCTTGATGCAAAAGAATTCTCCATGGGAATGGCTAAAGTGGAAATAGCCCAGGTGAATGCCGTAGATCCGAACGAAGTGCTTGCCAAGCAAGCCGAATTGGAAGCAGCAATTGAAGAGGTCATCTCTGTGAAGGAATTGGATTTATTCCTATTCGTTGTAACGGATATCTTGACCAATGATTCTGTTGCCCTTGCTCTTGGAAAAGCTGCGAATGCAGTGGAAAAAGCATATAACGTCACATTAAACAATAACATAGCCGTCTTAGAAGGCGTTGTATCGCGTAAAAAACAAATCGTGCCGATTTTAACGGACACATTAAGTAAATAATAGAGAAAAAGGGGTGCTTTTCGGGCACCCTTTTTCATGCGCAAAAAAAGACCCAAACACTCCCATATAATGGTGTTTGAGTCTTTTTAACTTAATTCAAAGCATCCTTCTCTTTTTCATAGGCGATGACAATCAGTTCTTTATTGGCTTCCTCGCCAAGTTTGCTTTCAAAGTTTTTCAGTTCATTCAATAAATCAGGTGACAGATTTGCTGCCGAATAATCCTGTTGGGATGTCATGAATTTTTCGCTCCTTCCAAATAGTTTTCATGTATCTATTTTGTCGGTTTGAAACGTTTCTATTCAGCAGAATTTTACTTCTTCAAGATATTTTACTTTCTGTAGTGGCGAGTTTTTCAAGCAATAAGGAACTTTCATGATCAAGACCTTGCACTTTGACGGGTGTACCGTGAAGCTGATATTTAAGAACAATCTTATCAACGGCACCGACAGCAGACGCATCCCATATTTTAGATTGGGAAAAATCGATGATGATCACATCTGCTTTCTCCTTAGAATCGAACTTCGAAATAAAGTCCTCCACTGAAGCGAAAAATATTTGCCCGCTGATACGATAAATGATTTTCTTACCCTGGATGTCTGCCGTTTTCTCCACGGTCACTTTAGAAATTTTTGCTGAAAAGAAAATCATGCTCAAAAGCACTCCAGCAAAAACCCCTTTTGATAAATCATGCGTATAAAGAACAATGAGAACCGTCACGATCATCACGGCTGAATCCGTCTTTGGAGCCACCTTGAGCCTTTTTAGGGAGGACCAGTCAAATGTTCCGATGGAAACCATGATCATGACCGCGACAAGTGCAGCCATCGGTATTTTTATAAGGACGTCATTGAATACCACGATTAATACCATAAGGAAAGCGCCAGCTACAAATGTCGAGAGACGGCCCCTTCCTCCTGACTTAATGTTGATACCGGATTGACCGATCATTGCACATCCTGCCATGCCCCCAAAACATCCGGCGATGATATTAGCAATGCCCTGGCCTTTAGCTTCCCTGTTTTTATTGCTGTCCGTGTCAGTCATCTCATCGACTATTTGGGCCGTCAACAAGGATTCAAGCAACCCGACAAACGCAAGGGCTATGGAATAAGGGAAAATGATCGCCAAAGTTTCTAAGGTCAAAGGGATATCTGGAAGCATGAACATCGGAAGTGCTTCTGTCAATTGTCCGATATCCCCAACCGTCCGCACCCCAGCACCCGTAGTAACTGCGACAATTGTCATGAATATGATGGCGACCAATGGCGAAGGGATGACTTTCGTGATCAGTGGAAAAAGATAAATGATAGCTAATGAAACAGCCGTCATGACATACATGATCCATGTCTCACCTACGAAATGGGTGAGCTGTGCCGTGAAAATCAAGATGGCTAAAGAATTCACAAAACCATTCATGACTGGCTTTGGGATGAACTTCATTAATTTCCCGATTTTTAAGACCCCTAGTAAAATTTGCAGCAAACCAGTCAGTATTGTTGCAGCAAGTAAATAGTTCAGACCGTGATCTTTAACAAGATCGACCATGACGAGTGCCATTGCTCCAGTGGCAGCCGATATCATTCCTGGCCTACCGCCGACAAAAGAGATGACAATGGCAATACAAAATGAGGCATATAAACCAACCATTGGGTCAACACCTGCAATGATCGAAAAGGCGATCGCCTCTGGAATCAATGCCAAGGCTACGACAATACCAGAAAGAACATCTGCCCTAATGTTGCCTGACCATTCTTGTTTGTATGCAGATGTATTCAAAGAAACACTCCTTTTATGTGTGTGAATTTCATTTTTTAACGCACTAAATTATAGCATGAGTCCTTCTTTCTATCTATATGGATTATTGAAACGGCAAATCAGGGGCTATTCATGTCTTATCATTTACAGGCGGTCGGCATAAGGGGGCAGGGTGTGTAAGATAGCTTTTGTTTATCGGAACGATGTACTTGTACCTATTAACCTTACATGGGAGTGATGAGGGTAGAACTGGCGAGTTCTATCAATTTCTAGGAGAAAGGAACCCATCAAGTGAAAAGGGACTAATTGTCCTTATGAATAATACTTGATTTACATTTTGTACATGTCACTTCTTTATAATGCTTGAATCTGATCTTTCGAAGGTCGCTTCTGGTCAACATGGCGAAAACATTATATCTTGTACCGCATGCACACGTATTTTTATCTTTAACAATGTGCCTCTCATCCGTATTAGCTGAATAAATGGTTGGAAAAAACATATATAACCCTCTTTTTTCTAATTTTAGGCAAATTAAAAATGGGGCAAGAAATAATTAATTAAACGATCTAATCAAGATAAATCTTGGCAACCCGGCTGCCATGACAACTAAGTTGTTGGTTTAGGCCCGTGGCTTTGCGTCTTTTACTTTCATAAAATTTGCCTATAATAATCTTAACATAAAATGTGATGCGTTTTTGAGGAGGAATAAAAATACTTATCAGTTTATGGTTCAAGTCTAAGGGGTGAGGAGGTCAAAGAAAAGTGATATCACTGCCTGTATCGGAATCCAGTTAGAGGTATCTATCTATCACTACATAAAAAAGCCTGCTTCCATCTGGAAGCAGGCTTTTTTGCGAAAAATGATCAATGTGATCTGGCTAGCTCTGGATTGCGGTGCATCGCGAAATAAAGGACAAGTCCAGCGATGAGAAGCAAGGTGCTGGTCGTGATGAAAACAGCGGAGAATCCATAGAAACCAGCGACCATTCCGCCCATTGCAGGTCCGATGATATTGCCTAAAAAGCGTAGACTCGTATTGTAACCAAGGACTTCCCCCTGCATTGCTACGGGTGCTTCTTGGCGAATGTAGGCAATCCTTACAGGAATGATGCCCCCTATTGCCATGCCTAGTATGAAACGTACAATGACAAGCTGCCAAAAATGATTGATGAAGGCACCAGGAAAGTAGACAAGTGCGGTCAGAAAAAGTAGCAGCACAAGGATCTTCACATGTCCATGCCGATCCCCAATTTTGCCCCAATGACGCGCCATCAATAAATTTCCAAGTCCCGCTGCAGAAAAGGCGATTCCAGAATAAAATCCAAGATTGGAAGTTCCATGCAACTCACCAACATATAAAGAAAGAATGGGCTGGATGCTGAAATGGGCAACTTGAACAAGTGTCGAAATGAGCATGACATTCACCAGGATGGGATTCCGTAAGATATGCGAGAGTACCTCTCTGCTTGTATAGCTCGACTTTGTTCCCTTTTGACGTTCCATTTGGTATTCCTTTGTTGCAAAAACGAGCAGTCCAGAAACGAAAATGGTGATCGAGGTGAATTTAAATGCGGTTGAATAGCCGAGTGTGTCGGCAAGTATGCCGCCAAGCAATGGTCCGAAAAGTGAACCGGTTATATTTCCCGTTTGCAGCGTTCCCAGTACGCGTCCGGCAATTTCTTTCGGAGTCTGGGTTGATATGAAGGCCTGTGACATGGAAATGAATCCAGTGAATATTCCTGTGAACATCCTTAAGACGAATAGCTGCCAAACATTTTCGACGAATCCCATCAAGAAAATGGACAGCCCCATCCCAAAGGCACAGACAATCAAGATTTTCTTTCTCCCATACCGGTCACCGATCCGTCCCCAAACAGGAGAAAATAAAAAGGCAGTCACAAAAGTGATTCCGAATGTCCATCCGGACCAATGCTGGATATATTCAGTAGAATAATCGCCGAATGTACCAATGTATAAAGATATGAATGGAAGAACCATTGTCATGCTTCCGCCTATGAAAAAATTTGCGAACCACATGATGAATAAATTCCGTTTAGCAATTTTATGAGCATTCATTTTACATGCAACACTTCTTTCTTAAAAATACTTCGGGTTCCTAAATAATAGTATACAGAAATTAACTAATTTATTAAATGTATTTGACTTTGGTTATAGAATTTGACTTTGGATATAGAATTTGACTTCGGATAAAATAGTAGGTTTTTTAATGAATGTGCAAATGTTATAATGTGAAAATATTGATTTTTCAGAAAAATTTATTTATTTACAAATTAAAGGAGTTTATAACATGTTAACTATTCTAGGATTTTGCATGATTTTAACGTTTCTGGTCTTAGTCATCACAAAGCGTCTCTCCGTAGTCGTCGCTTTTATTTTTACGGCGATAGCTTTTGGTTTGATTGGCGGGTTTGCGTCCGAAATGGGAGAAATGATGGTCACAGGTATTTTAAAGGTGACACCAACGGCTGTCATGATTGTTTTTGCTATTTTATATTTTGGTTTAATGATTGACGTTGGTTTATTCGAGCCTATGATCGCTAAAATTTTGAGTTTTGTAAAAGGTGATCCGCTTAAGGTTGTCATGGCGACAGCCATCATAACCATATTGGTAGGTTTGGATGGAGACGGTTCATCCACATTCATGATCACCGTTTCGGCCATGCTGCCGCTTTATATGAAATTAGGGATGAACCGACTCGTATTGGCCTGTGTCGTTGGTTTAGGTGCAGGAGTCATGAATATGATTCCTTGGGGAGGTCCGTTGGTAAGAGCGGCCGCGAGCCTGCAAGTTGAAGTATCGGATTTATTAATACCGCTTATTCCGGTCATGATTTGCGGTCTTTTATGGACCCTGTTTTCGGCATATGTACTTGGCAAAAAGGAAAGAGAGAGAGTAGGAGTCAGTTCGATGGAGACGACCATGCCACCCGGTATGAGCGAACAGGCTGCAACTGCAGAAACCACATCTAAACGACCATCTAAGCTTTTTTGGTTTAATTGGCTCTTGACGATTTTACTGATGGTATTGTTGGTGATGGAAGTGCTGCCAATCCAAATCTTGTTTGCCTCCGCTTTTGCGATAGCATTATTTGTTAACTTTCCGAATCCACAAGAACAGCAAGAAAGGATTTTAAGTCATGCCAACAGTTTCGTGATGATCTGTACACTCATTTTCGCTGCAGGGATTTTTACGGGTGTATTTACAGAAACAAAGATGATGGACTCGATGGCCGCGTCCATCGTAACCGTCATTCCGGATTGGCTCGGGGCACATTTGCCACTGGTGGTGGCGCTGACGAGCATTCCGATGGGGTTCATTTTTTCACCTGATGCCTATTACTTCGGCATTCTGCCTATCATCAGTGAAACCGCCTCCAACTTTGGTATTGCCCCTGTAGAAATCGGAAGGGCGGCTTTATTAGGTCATTCGACCACAGGGTTCCCATTATCGCCATTGGTACCTGCAACATTCATATTGATAGGCCTTGTAGGCGTGGATTTTGGGGATCACCAAAAATTCTTGTTTAAATGGGCGTTTGGGACAACCATCATCATGACGATTGCAGCCATTACTTTCGGTGTCATCACTTTGTGAAAATGGAGCCCATATGCCTTAGGGGAATATCGTTGACTGTGAATTTAGTAATAGGTTTACTCTCACTAGTGAAATCTATTTTCCTATTTAGCCCGCTTTTTGTTTATTCTTCCATAATAGTGGAAAGTAATAAGTAGAATATACATATAAGAGAGCGAGGGTATTTATCATGAACTATAAACAAAAACTTATGCTTCCCATGTGTGCTGCCTTTATACTGTATGGATGTAATTCCGCGGATGATACAGATCAGGCCGGCAAAAATGCCGAGGACATGAATACAGTGGGACAAGGAACACAAACAGATGTAGATCCCCAGGTGAAAGCGGAAGTAAAAGATGTTGAAGGTAAAAAATTAGGTACTGTCAATTTTACCGCGGAAGAGAATGCTGTAGTGATCCAGACAGCTTTGGAAGGTCTAGAGCCAGGCTATCATGGCTTCCATATTCATGAAAACGCAATATGTGAGGTGGATGCCAAGGATGGCCCTTTCACTACAGCGGGAGGACACTTCAATCCAACTTCTGAAACGCACTCACATCATGCAGGGGATATGCCCCCTCTATTTGTAAAAGAGGATGGGACGGCAAAATATACGGCAACATTGGATAATATGACGATAGATCAACTGAAGAAAGAAGAGTTAGCTGTCATTGTTCATGCAAATCCAGACAACTTTGCCAATATTCCTGACCGATATGAAGCCAATGGAGAAAAGGGACCTGATGAAGATACCTTGAAAACTGGTGATGCGGGAGATAGACAAGCTTGTGGAATAGTTGTAAGTGCAGAAGAAAAATAAATTTAATGGAAACAAGAGAGAGAAATTCTTCGAAAGAGGAATCGCTCAGGTTGTAGACAAAAAGGTTTCGGAATGGTCTCATTCCGAAACCTTTTTGATTTTTTATTGGATTTGAAGCAGCTATAGAGAATAGTGACCTCTCCAAGTCTAGTTGGCGACCTTCTTCTCATTCATGGCAGCGAAAGTAAGTATCGCCTGCATCGACAATTTTTTAATTCCCTTAAAGTAGTCCAACCTATACCATGCTTTTCTTTTGCATCTGTGAGTACACGCTCTATCGTTTCTTTGCGTTTCACATATATAGGTCTTACCTCTTCATGATGACGATCTGCTTCTTTCCAATATTCTTGCCAAATATAGCGTGTCACCACTTTCTGAAGGTCTTTACTTTCTGTACACTGTGATAAAAATGAACAAGCCGCACAAATGGATTTCAATGGTTTTTTACTCAGGATAGCCCTCTTTATTTGTTGTTGGGTACTTTAAAAATCTCGCCCGAAGCAAAAGGGATTCTATCTCAATGTTAAAACAAGTTGATTGGAACGTAAGGTACGAGACTCCTGCGGGAATATGCGTCCAAGGGAGACCCCGCAGGCGCAAAGCGAGTGCCTGGAGGAGAATTTGTCTACAGTCTGGGCGAGTCTTAGAAAGAGGAATCTCTTTTTCTTGGAATATCAAGAAAATCATAATTAGTAGGATTAGATGATTTAATTTTAAAAAATCTGAATGAAGAAAGATGCAGCCAAATAAATTCTAAACTTCCGATTAGTGTTGCAAGAAGCTTTAAAATGATTGGGTTTGAGATGGGGTATGAAGCTCCCTTTAGGAGTTAGTGGGTTATTTCTTTCTTTTTATGATTAAAGAAGGTTTTTTCTATTTTGATATAGAAGTAAGAGAGTAAGGAATATTGCGGTTAGAAAAAGTTTATCGTGAATCTAAGCAGTGAGATGAAGAAAAAGGCTCAGGTTTAGTATAGGGAAATAAGATTTAGTTTCTTTATGAGGGGATTGAATGAAGGATATTGAAAAAACCCGAATAGGGAACATGTCCACTGATTCGGGTTGCTTAATCATTTTGCCGTAATGGCTTCTTCGATTTTTTGTAATCTCTCAGCAACTTCTTCTTCAGAAAGGTTATGCTCGACTACATAGCGGTTACGCGGATGCACTCGGCATTCGTGGGTACAGCTGCGCATATGTTTGTGTTCGTTCTCTTCACTGCAAAGGATTTTCTTGTTGCATTCAGGGTTAGCGCAATTGACATAGCGTTCACAAGGTTCACCGGAATAAATATCGCGTCCGACAATGACATGTTCCTTTTGATTGATAGGTACGGCAATTCTTTCATCGAATACATACATTTGGCCATCCCAAAGCTCACCTTGGACTTCGGGGTCCTTCCCGTATGTTGCGATGCCGCCATGCAGCTGGCTAACGTCCTCGAAGCCTTCTTCGACAAGCCAGCCGGAGAATTTCTCACAGCGGATACCGCCTGTGCAATACGTAAGGATTTTTTTTCCTTCGAACATTTGTTTATTTTCCCGGACCCAATCCGGAAGTTCACGGAAATTCGTGATTTCTGGCTTGATTGCACCCCTGAAATGTCCTAAATCAAATTCATAGTCATTTCTGGCATCAAGGACGATCGTGTTTTCATCTTGCATTTGCTCGAAGAATTCCTTCGGGCTCAAGTATTGGCCTGTCATCTGGTTCGGGTTGATGTCATCTTCCAATCGAAGCGTGACAAGTTCATTGCGTGGACGAACATGCATTTTTTTGAAAGCATGGCCATCAGCCTCATCTATTTTAAACACGATATCGGCAAAGCGGGAATCGCTTTTCATCATGTCCATATATTGGTTGGTTTGTTCGATCGTACCTGAAACAGTTCCGTTGATACCTTCTGATGCCACCAAGATACGGCCTTTCAATTCAAGGGCTTTACATGCCTCAAGATGCTCGGCTGTAAATTCTTCGTGATTCTCGATAGGTACATACAAATAATAAAGTAATACTCTATATGGTTTTGTTTCCATTTTTTATTTACCACCTATGTTTTATATTTGCAAGATATAAAGGGTGATCATCTAGACACTTTTCTCTTACAGACAATCATTATACCAAGAAAACGTAAAAATGATAAGGGCATGTAGAAAAATCAAAAGGAGTTGTGTAGAATGTTCAAAGATTTACTGAGATATCCAATCATTCAAGCACCGATGGCAGGAGGGGCTTCCACTCCAAAGCTTGCGGCTTCAGTATCCAATGCAGGAGGATTGGGCTTTCTTGCCGCTGGCTATAAGACTGCCGAAGATATGAAAGCAGAGATAGCGCAGACGCGTCAAATGACCGAGCGACCATTTGGCGTGAATGTTTTTGTGCCTGGTCATGAGGTGGTGGATGAAAGGTTATTATCTGCCTATCATGAAAAAATTGAAAAAGAGGCAAAGAGTGTGGGGGCTGCGATTGGAAAGGCCGACAGCGATGATGATGATTGGCAAAATAAATTAACTGCATTAAAAGAGGCCCGGATGGCGATCGTCAGTTTTACGTTTGGGTGTCCTTCATCTGATGTAATAAGCGAGCTCCAAAGCGTCGGTACCCTTATTGTCGTGACAGTAACCAACCTTCAGGAAGCAAAAAAGGCAGCGGATGCAGGTGCGGATGTGCTATGTGTTCAGGGCATTGAGGCAGGGGGACATCGTGCCAGTTTTGAAAACCGCACAGAAGATGATTACGGTCTTTTAGTATTGATACGGATGATTGAAAATGAACTGAAGTTACCTATCATTGCGGCGGGTGGACTGATGCATGGAAAGGATATCGCTGCCGTGCTCGCAGCAGGAGCAACAGCAGCGCAATTGGGAACAGCTTTTCTTCGCTGTCCCGAAAGCGGGGCAAGTCCCGTTCATAAAGAAGCTCTCGGAAATCCGCGATTTACTCGGACCTCAGTTACCCGGGCCTTCAGCGGCCGAAGGGCACGCGGTTTGGTGAACCATTTTTTAACGGAATATGATAGCGTTGCACCAACCGCCTATCCTTATGTCCATCACATGACCAAGCAAATGCGAAAAGCGGCAGGACAAAAAAACAATCCTGAACTGATGGCTTTGTGGGCAGGGCAGGGGTTTAGGTTGAGCAGGGAGCTTCCGGCATCCGAATTGATGGAACTCCTTTTAGAAGAACTAAAATGAGGGAAGGGTTTGTGTGGAGATAAGAAAACTAGATATGGAAGAGTCACCGCCGATGCACTTGTTGCTTTTGGCAGATCCTTCAAGGGAATTGGTAGAGGCATACTTGGGAAGTGGAACATGCTTTGTTGCCGAGATGGATAAGCAGATGATCGGGGTGTATGTTTTGCTGCAAAAAGGTCCTGAACTGATAGAGATAATGAACATTGCGGTGGATGAAAGGCTCCATGGAAGGGGAATCGGAAAACGATTGATAGAACATGCCATTCACTATGCAAGGAAACAAGGTTATAAAACGATTGAAATAGGAACTGGAAATTCGGGGATAGGGCAGCTTGCCCTTTACCAAAAATGCGGTTTTAGAATAACTGGGGTCGATCGCGATTTTTTTAATAGAAACTATTCCGGGGCCATATATGAAAATGGGATTCAGTGCCAGGATATGATTCGCTTGTCACAAAGTATTTAGACTAGCACTGATCATCCAAGTTTGACTTAAAAGCTTTACAGTCAAAAGTGCACGTCGAATTGCTTAGGGGGAATGAGCTTGTTCTTTGGAGATATGATTTATCTTCTTTTTGCTTTGCTAATGCCGCTTTTATTTGCGATTGGCGTTTTCATATTCATTCGATCAACGAAAAGTCAAAAGGATTCTTTTTTGAAAATTGAATCGAATCATAAAGACCCACATGAAAAATAGCAAGCGAAAAGAGTGCCAAAATAATGAACTGCACCCCAATTGTTAGACAACATCTAACAATTGGAGGTGCAGTTTTTTTGACTAAATATACGATAGACGAAAAATTACATGCAGTTT
>NZ_JBHXAS010000050.1:0-35286 GCF_042727425.1 Peribacillus sp. NPDC060253 | reverse complement strand
TAAAACTGCATGTAATTTTTCGTCTATCGTATATTTAGTCAAAAAAACTGCACCTCCAATTGTTAGATGTTGTCTAACAATTGGGGTGCAGTTCAATGTGGGCTCTCTTTTTTTATGTCACAAATCAATCCTCTATTTTGTCTTATAAGTGGAACCTAAAACGATTTAATGGAGGAGATATACATGGAACAACGCATTAATTACATGAAGACAAATCGGGAAGTAGTCAAATTAATGATTGAATTGGAGGAATACAAGAAAACGACGGGAATTGATGGCAAATTAATTGAATTGATTAAAATTCGTGCTTCTCAAATCAATGGCTGTGCGTACTGCTTGGATATGCACACAAAGGATGCCCGGGCAATGGGTGAAACTGAACAAAGAATTTACTGTTTGAGTGCTTGGCGTGAATCACCATTCTATCTAGAGTCGGAAAGGGCAGCGCTAGAATTGACAGAAGCGGTCACGACCATTTCGGCAAACGGTGTACCAGATGATCTATATGAAAGGGTACGCCTTCATTTTGATGAAAAACAATATATCGACCTCGTTACCATAATCATCACGATCAACGGCTGGAACCGATTGGCGATTTCAGCCAAAAGCATACCCGGACACTATAAGCCTGTAACAGTAAAATAATTTTATAAAACCCTTGTATTCTTAATGAATACAAGGGTTTTTTTACGTGGTTTTATTCTGATCGGTCTACCCTCATTTTTTTATGAACCTCTGTATATACCAGTAGTTTTTATTATTTTCGTCCATCCAAATTTTCTCTTTTTGAATTTGAGCGATAATGATAAGTACTTAACCTAATATAAACAAAGAAATTGAAAGATTTTACATAGCCTGTTGGGAACAGTGCAGCACCAAAGTAATGAGATTATCACTAGTCTCTGGAAGAGATTGTTGAAGATATGCGAAATGATGAATTTTGGGATAGTGAATACTGAACTCCCCAGAGCACTGGAACTGTATCCATTCCTATTCAGCAGCTAAACCTAAAGCAAAATCCGACAATGATTTCTTTGCTGTTGTAAGATGAATGAAAAAGCCAGAAAAGGGGTGAATGATTTGGTTCTTTTATTACCGTCGTTGATTGAAAAAGTAGGGATCATCGTGATCGCTGCATTCCTGCTTTCTTATATGAAGCCCTTTCGGCAAATGATCGGCCATGAACAACAAATATCAAAGAAAATCATGCTCATCGCCCTATTTGGAACTTTCGGCATCATAAGTAACTATACAGGGATCGAAATCGGAAATCATGCCATACCAGAGGGTGATTGGCATACTGAGATAGCACCCGAAAACGCCATTGCGAATACGCGGGTCATGGGCGTGGCAATTGGTGGTTTGCTGGGGGGCCCATTTGTTGGTTTGGGAGTCGGTTTGATTGCAGGGCTTCACCGTTATTCTCTCGGGGGGTTTACAGCAGGGGCTTGTGCCATTGCAGCCATTTTGGCTGGTGTCTTATCGGGTTTTTTGGGGAAAAAGCGTCAAAAGCATGGGACGATCACGCCATGGTTTGCCATCCCCATTTGTATGGCGTTGGAAGCGATCCAAATGGGGATCATACTAGTTACGGCCAAACCATTTGAAAGGGCGTGGGAGCTCGTACAAGTAATCGGACTCCCGATGATTTTCATCAACGGGTTTGGGACTTTACTATTCATGCTCATCATTCAATCGATTACGAGGGACGAAGCGCGGACACGGGCCGTACAGACGAATCTTGCTTTCCTGATTGCGGATCAGACATTGCCCTATTTCCGACAAGGGTTGAATCAAACTTCCTGTAAGAAAATAGCTGAAATCATCTTGGGGTTCACTGAAGCCGATGCCGTGGCCATAACCAATGAGCATAGCGTACTTGCTCATGTGGGTGCTGCGTCCGATCACCATGTCCCAAAGGAGGGAATAGCAACCGGCTTAACGAAAAAGGCCCTTGAACAAGGCAAAATCATCGTGGCCAAAACTAGAAAGGATATTTATTGTTTCCATGATTCTTGTCCATTGGAAGCAGCCGTAGTCCTGCCATTGCAAGTCCAACAGAAAACGGTCGGGACTTTGAAAATGTATTTCAAGCATCCAGATAAATTAAGCCTAGTGGAACAAGAGTTGGCTGAGGGGTTGGCGAAACTATTCTCCACACAATTGGAACTCGCCAAAGCGGAAATGCAAACGAAATTATTGAAAGATGCTGAAATCAAGGCTTTGCAGGCACAAGTCCATCCTCATTTTTTGTTTAATGCGATCAATACGATATCCGTTTTATGCCGGACGGATGTGGAGAAAGCAAGAAATTTATTATTGGAGTTGAGTGCCTTCTTTCGCAGCAATTTACAAGGGGCCAGGCAAATACTGGTGCCGCTTGAAAAGGAATTGGAGCATGTGAACGCTTATTTATCATTGGAGCAGGCACGATTCCCAGATAAATATCATATCGTCTATCGCATTGAACCAAGCCTTAAGGAAGTTCTATTACCTCCGTTCACGTTACAGCCACTTGTTGAAAATGCAATACACCATGCGTTTCCAAATGTGAAAAACAAAGGTGAAATCATCATTCACGTTTATTTTAAAGACGAAACGATGTGCATTGTTGTGGAAGATAACGGGAAAGGGATTTCAAGCGGAAGATTAGATGAATTGGGCAAGCATGCTGTAAAATCGAATAAAGGTACAGGAACTGCCCTTCATAATATCAGGGAACGGCTGGAAGGGATCTATAATGGACAGGCAAGCCTCACTATACAAAGTGAAACCGGACAAGGAACACAAGTGAAAATATCAATACCACTCAAGGAAAAAGGAGTATATGTCAGCGATGATGAAAGCATTTATCGTAGAAGATGAACCACTGGCAAGAGATGAATTGAAATATCTTCTGAAGAGAAGCAGACAAGTAGAAGTGGTGGGAGAGGCTGAAGGGATAGAAGATGCCATGAGCGATATCCCCCGATTGAAGCCTGATCTTGTCTTTTTGGACATTGAGCTGGCAGAGGGCAATGGTTTACAATTGGCTAAGCAATTGGCAGAACTTGACCCTGCACCTGCGCTCATTTTTGCGACGGCCTATGACGAGTTTGCCCTGCAGGCTTTCGAATTATATGCATTTGATTATCTATTAAAGCCATTTGATGAGAAAAGGATTCGCCAAACATTGGATAAGCTTGTGAAGCTGCGTAAAATCGGGGAAGACGAATCCAGGACAAAGTCTCCTCTAAGAACCTCGGCAGAACAGACAGGTAAAATGGCTGTACTCATAGATGACCGGATCGTTTTGATCGACCGGGACACCATTTTATTCATAGGACTTATAGAAGGAAAGACGATCATTAAAACCGAAGAAAATGAATATAAAATGGGTGACCCTCTCATTGTGCTAGAAAAGAAGCTCGACAATCGCTCCTTTTTAAGGGTGCATCGCGGATTTATCGTGAATGTTACACATATATCAGAAATACAGCCTTGGTTCAATTCAACATATAACCTCATTATGAGTGACGGATCTAACATTCCCGTGAGCCGTACGTATGTGAAAGAACTCAAGCAGCTGATTGGTTTTTAAAAATTTTCATAATTCTGCATTTTACCTCCTTCATAATGCAGCCCATCCCTCAATATCTGCATTATAACTTGAAAACACATTGAATCCGTTTTCATTGTGATATCATCATTTTACGATGTGAGAAATAGAGGGGGTTCAAATATGAATGCGGTTACAATCGTCATAGGCTCCATTTGTATATTAATGATTGCCTACCGTTTATACGGTACATTCATAGCGCTTAAAGTATTAAAACTCGATGATTCCAAGCCGACTCCGGCCCATAAATTAGAAGATGGAAAAGATTATGTTCCAACAAATAAATGGGTTGCATTCGGCCACCATTTCGCAGCCATTGCAGCGGCTGGTCCACTGGTGGGTCCGATCCTTGCTGCACAATTCGGCTATTTGCCAAGTTTATTATGGCTTTTAATCGGAGCAGTAATCGGGGGAGCCGTCCATGACGCCGTGGTGCTTTTCGCGTCGATGCGTAAAGACGGTAAATCCCTATCGGAAGTTGCAAAAGAAGAACTTGGACCTGTAGCAGGCTTTTGTACAGGACTCGCGATGCTTTTTATCATTACCATAACGATGGCAGGACTTTCAATGGTCGTTCTGCATGCTTTGGAAAATAATCCATGGGGGACGTTTGCTGTTGGGATCACGATTCCCATCGCCATGGGTGTTGGGCTTTACCATAAAAAAACGGGCAATCTAAAAGGTGCGACCATTGTCGGGTTTGCGCTTATCATGGCAGCGATTTTACTTGGGCCGAACATTCAGGGAACGGCACTTGGTGAATTATTAACACTGGAAGCCAGTACACTTGCGATCATTTTGCCAATTTATGCGTTCTTCGCAGCCGCATTGCCTGTTTGGCTGTTGCTCGCACCACGTGATTACTTAAGTACATTTATGAAAATCGGAGTATTTGCCGCATTGATCATAGGCGTTTTCGTAGTGAATCCAGAGATTCAATTTCCTGCTTTTACAGAATTCATTAATGGCGGAGGTCCGATTGTCGCTGGTCCTGTTTGGCCATTCATTTCCATAACCATTGCCTGTGGGGCGATCTCAGGATTCCATGCATTTGTTGGGTCCGGAACAACTCCAAAAATGTTGAATCGTTGGAGTGATATTAAATCGGTTGGTTTCGGAGCGATGCTTGTAGAATGTGTAGTTGCCATCATGGCATTGATTGCAGCAGTTTCCCTGCAACCAGGGGATTATTTTGCCATTAACTCCTCACCTGAAGTTTTTCAAACATTAGGGATGGAAACCGTACACCTTAAAGAACTAAGTGAAGAAATCGGCATTAATCTTGAAGGCCGGACAGGCGGTGCAGTTACCCTTGCTGTCGGTATGACTTATATTTTCACCGAAATTCCCTTCTTTGACAAATTAGCTTCATTTTTCTTCCAATTTGTCATCATGTTCGAGGCGGTTTTCATATTAACCGCAATCGATTCGGGGACTCGTGTTGCACGTTACTTGATCCAGGACTTCTTCGGAGAATTCTATAAACCATTAAAAAGAGTCGACTGGTTACCGGGTAACATCTTCGCCAGTGCATTAGCCTGCTTTATATGGGGCTATCTACTCTACTCTGGTGATATTGGTTCGATCTGGGCACTCTTTGGTGTATCCAACCAGCTTATGGCTTCAATCGGACTCATCATCGGTGCGACCGTCGTCTTGAAAATTGCAGACAAACGTTGGTATGTCTGGACATGCCTCATCCCACTTGCCTACTTATATGTAACCGTTAATGTAGCTGGCTACTGGATGGTGAAAAACGTATACTTAAACCCAGATTCAACAGGATTCAGCATCCTGAATGGAATATTATCAATCACCATGTTATGCCTAGGCTTGGTCATTCTCATTTCGGCCTTGAAAAAATGGCGCGAGCTTTGGCAAATCCCGCAAGCAGAACTATTGAAAAGATCAGCATGATAACAAAATCCGGGCGAAAGCTGCCCGGGTTCTTTTTTGTTCCAAGCGTTTTAACGAGAATGAAGTTCTTTCATTAACCATCGAAAAAGCGCTTTACTCGTGAAATTGTGCCCTTCATTATACGAGTTAGGGGGCCAAAAAATGGAGGAACCTAAAAAAGGAAAGTATCAATAATCTCAATTTTGTTAATGATAGCAAATGAGGAGGTGTGATACGATGGCAAAAGATGTTCTATGTGAAGTAAATAATTGTAAATATTGGGATTCTGGAAACAAATGTAGTGCAGATGCTATTTATGTTGTCAGTCATAAAGGGAACCAAGCATCCAATAGCAAAGAAACGGATTGCAAAACATTTGATCCAGAAATTTAAAATTTAAATCATCGGGGGTAACCATCTAACTGGTTACCCTTCTTCCATTTTATTATTGATAATAATAATCATTTTCATTCAAGATTATAGAAATTTTTTTATTTTTTCTTCATGACTTCGTGAGATTGATCGATATATTTGTGAGTTTGATCGATAAATACGAAAGATTGTTCGATATAAACGTGAGTTAGGGCGATATTTCGTAAGGTTGAGCAATTTACTTGTGAATTCGCACTTTACTCGTAATAAATTCGATCTTTACACGTGCACTACATACCTTCAAACTCCAGTTCAATCCTTCATTTCTTTACTTTTGAAATGGTCAGCCCATCCCCGATTGGAATGAGCAGGGATTCTAATTGAGGATGATTGGCCACTGTTTCATTGAATTTTTTCATTAATTCAGTATACTGTTTAGGTTTGGCACTCTGGTCTGCTACACTGCCGCCTGCAAGCACGTTATCAGAAATGATTAAAGCACCTGATTCCGCCAGTTTAATGCAATAGTGCAGGTAATTTTCATAATTGTCCTTATCAGCATCTATAAAGAAAAAATCAAATCTCTTGTTATCATTTACAAGTTTTTCAAGGCTTTGCAATGCTGCTCCGGTAATATAAGAAACTTGGTCGCCAAAGCCAGCTTTAGATAAATTACTTTGTGCTAACTTTGCGTATCTCTCCTCTAATTCAAGGGAAGTTAAAATTCCTTCTTTACCGAATCCTCTGGCAAGGCATATCCCGCTATAGCCCCCAAGAGCTCCTATTTCCAAAACATTTTTTGCTCCTGAAATCGATATAAGCATAGTAAGAAGTTTTCCAGAAGAGGGAGATACCGATATGGAGGGCATACCGTTTTCTTTTATGGTAGAAATGACTTCTTCCAAAAAATCATCTTGGTTATTAAACACCGAATCGATATAACTGTTAATTTGTTTCATTCATTTCCATTCCTTTCCCATCATTATTGGAAGTTTCCTTTTCTTCACTTTTCTTATCGGCCGCTTCACTTTCTTGTATTTCAAATAATTGTATGAATTCGTTGATTAATATATCAATGGCTTTTAATTCACCGACTAAGATTTGATTAATGGATTGAAATTCAGGTTTATCTAACTGTTCCTTAATGGTTGAACGTTTAAGATTCTTCACTTCTAAAAAAGCAATTGCCCTTGGCAGTCTTTAACCATGTAATTGATTTTGCTTCCTTTCATATAGCTTAACTAAGTCTCTAGTTTACTTATATAGAAAATGCAGTAAAAAGGTTTTTAATTAATGAGAGCTGTCCTTAGACGGCTTTTTTTTTTGAATTAAAATGTACAGATTAGTTAATAGGAGGCAGTGACTTCTATCAACAAAAAAACAAGCACTATGAATTTATATTTTTACACCAAATTGTTGTAAGTAACGGGACAAAGGATATAAAGGTAAATGTATGATTAAAATTATTTCAGTATATCCAATTATTTAACTGTTTTAGAATATTTAGTATCGTGATTTAAAATTAAAACACTTACATTTCCTGTTATCTGTGTACAATTACCCGAAAATATAGAATTGTCTTTTAATTAAAGCGATTCGGTGTTATTATTTTATAAGAATATTCAAACTATTAAATTGGAAGGTGAGGACACTCATATGTCACAGATGTTGGCTTTAGTTATTGTTATTTTTATATTATTTGTAGGAGACATAGTGGCGGTTCGAACAAAAGCCTGGGTACCTTCCGTTTTTATTTCAGCGATCTTATTTCTATGTGGGTATTGGACATTCTTCCCTCAAGACATCGTTTCAATAGCAGGTGTTCCACCGGTAGTTGCAACTATGATGATGTACCTATTGATCACAAACATGGGAACATTGCTTTCAATACGAGAATTGGTAAATCAATGGAAAACAATTGTCATCTCTCTATCTGGTATTCTGGGAATTATAGGCATATTATTTGGGATAGGCACACTTATTTTTGATCTACAAACAGTTCTTGTGGCGATTCCACCTTTAGTGGGCGGAATGGTTTCTTCATTAATTATGTCAGAAGGAGCGGCAGACGCAGGACTTACAAGCTTGTCCGTTTTTGCCATCGTTATTTATGTGATGCAAGGCTTTGCTGGATATCCTTTAACATCAATTGTCTTGAAAAAAGAGGGGAAGCAGCTGCTGGAGCAATATCGCAATGGACAATTAACGGTAAAAAAGGACGATTCAGCATCCGTTAAGGAAGGTATGGCGGAACTTAAACTGTTTAAAAAACTTCCTGAAAAATATAATACAGAATACTTTAAATTTTTCAGGCTTGCGGTCGTTGCTTTTCTCGCCTACCTAGTTTCGACTGCATTAGCACCGATTATATCTATAAATGCATTTGTTCTTTGCTTACTTTTCGGAGTTATCGCGAAAAGTATTGGTTTCTTGGAAAGGCAGACTCTGCAAAAAGCAAATGGATTTGGTTTTGCTATCATGGCCCTTATGCTCTTCGTCTTTGACGGTTTAAAAAGTGCAACACCAAGTATGATGATGGAGATTCTTTTCCCACTTGTTGTTTGCATTTTCTTAGCTGTGATCGGTATGTATATATTCTCATTCATTGCAGGGAAATTGTTAAAAGTAAGCAAAGGAATGGCGTTTGCTGTATCTTTAACAGCATTATACGGATTTCCAGCCGATTTCATTATTACCAATGAAGTCGTCAATTCATTAACAAAAGATGAAAATGAAAAAGAAGCATTGCTGAGCCATATGCTGCCGCCAATGCTTGTCGGTGGATTTATATCGGTTACCATCGTGTCGGTTGTTTTAGCGGGAGTCTTCGTGCAATTCTTGTAAAATAGGAGGGGTTCTAAGTGAGTCTTAGTGAACGTATAGAAAAGCAAATAAATGATTTGAGCGAATTTACATCAACACCCGGTAACGGGACTACCCGGCTTACGTATAGCAAGGAAGACTTACTAACACGTAATTATATTAAAAATAAAATGATAGAATACGGTCTAACCGTACAGGAAGATGGATTGGGAAATATTTTTGGAAAGCTTGAGGGTACTTTAAAAGATGCGCCAAGCGTTCTGGTCGGTTCACATTTTGATTCCGTACCAAATGGTGGTGCGTATGACGGACCAGCTGGCGTAATTGTCGCTCTTGAAGTGGCTGCCCTTTTTGCCGAGAATCAATTAACACCTAAATATCCATTGGAAATCGTAGCCTTAATTGAAGAAGAGGGTTCACGATTTGGCGGTGGACTAATGGGGTCGAGAGGAATAGTTGGATCACTTAGTGAGGAAAATTTTAAAAACTTAAAGGATAAAGAAGGTATCACAACAGTAGAAGCGATGTCAGAAATTGGACTGGATTCTTCTCTTCCGAAAAGGAGAAATCCCAATAGCATTAAATCATTCCTTGAATTGCATATAGAACAAGGACCGATCCTTGAAGAGAAGAATATCGCCATTGGTGTTGTAGAAGCGATTGTTGGGTTAACGCAATTAGAAGTAACCATTGAAGGAAAGGCTGGCCATGCTGGCACAACCCCGATGGATCGCCGTACGGATGCATTGGTTGCAGCCGCCCAGATTATTTCTCAATTACCGAGCTTTGCAATGGAGGAAGGAGAAGGAACGGTTATCACAACGGGGCGACTACATGTTTTACCAAATGGGGCCAACGTCATTCCAAATAAAGTGGTATTTTCGGTAGATATTCGATCTAGCAAGGAAGAACATATTAACAATGTCATAAAGCGGATACTAGAATTAATCGAATCCTTTCATGAACAAGGGATCCATACATCTGCTGAACAGCTGTTATATATGCCGCCAAAGGTATTGAGCAATGAGATTAAAGCATTATTAAAAGATAAAAGTGCCGATTTAGATATACCATACTGTTCCATTAATAGTGGAGCAGGTCATGATGCGATGGTTTTTTCCGATGTGACAGATGTTGGCATGCTCTTTGTTCCAAGTAAAGCAGGACTAAGTCATTGTCCAGAGGAATGGTCGGATGCACGTCATTTAGCAAATGGAGTGCAAATATTTTACGAAGTGGCTAAATGCTTGACGGAGGTAGAATAAGAATGATTAATCAAACGATAAAAGAAGCGATTCAAAACCATAGTGATGAATTAACAGAAATACGAAGAAAACTTCATAGCGAACCGGAGTTATCATGGGAAGAAGAAAATACAACTGCCTTTGTTTGTGACTACCTTGATAACTTAGGGATTACTTATCGAAAAGCAGAACCAACAGGTGTTATTGCAGAAATTAAAGGCGGTAAGACAGGAAAGACGGTAGCATTAAGAGCAGATATGGACGCCCTTTCTGTTGAAGAATTGAATAAAGACTTGCCGTATGCTTCAAAAGAAGAAGGGAAAATGCATGCATGTGGACATGATGCACACACATCCATGCTATTAATTGCAGCGAAGGCACTCAACGAAATAAAAGAAGAATTACCTGGGAATGTACGATTAATATTTCAACCAGCCGAAGAAGTAGCAACAGGTGCAAGGGAAATGGTTAAACAAGGGGCTGTTGAAGGTGTTGATAATGTTTTTGGCATACATATTTGGTCGCAAATGCCAACAAACAAGGTTGCTTGTACTCAAGGACCTTCATTCGCTTCAGCAGATATCTTTACAGTAACGTTTAAAGGAAGAGGGGGACACGGTGCAATGCCACAGGATTGTATCGATGCAACTATTGTTGCCTCTTCATTCGTCATGAATGTACAGTCTGTCGTATCAAGAACGGTTGACCCACAAAATCCGGCTGTTTTGACAATTGGAAAAATGGTCGTTGGGACACGATTTAATGTCATTGCAGAAAATGCCGTTATTGAAGGGACTGTCCGCTGTTTTGATCATAAAACACGTGACCATATTGAAAAGCAGCTCCAGATTTATGCGGAAAATGTTGCTAATATTTACGGTGCGACCGCCAAGGTTGAGTATTACCGTGGAACACAAGCAGTCATTAATGATGAATACAGTGCCAAATTAGTACAAAAAGTGGCTTCAAATGCGTTTGGCGAAGACGCAGTATATAATGAAAAGCCAACAATGGGTGGAGAAGACTTTAGCTTCTATTTAGATGAAGTACCTGGAAGCTTCGCTTTAGTTGGATCTGGAAACCCTGAAAAAGATACGGAATGGGCCCATCATCACGGGAAATTCAACATCGATGAGGATGCGCTTGCTACCGGTGCAGAACTTTATGCTCAATATGCATGGGCATATTTGAACGAATAATGGACTGAAAAAAAGAGGGAACCTGGTAATTACTAACAGGTGTTTTAATGCTAGAAGGCCGCCAATTGGCGGCCTTCTTTCTATTATCATGATCTGTTCAGAAAGGGGTAGTCATTTATGGGGACAGTTCTTTTTTGATGACTAAATTTTAATAGCGCTCCTCAAGCGCATATACTCACCATTCAAGTAGGTGAATTTTACTAAGTAGATCTAAAAGCTGTTGTTTTTCCGTGTCATTCAGGTTGGAAAATTGTGAGGCCTGAAAATGTTCTTGTTGTGGAACAACTTCATGAAAAAACTCTTTTCCTTCTTCAGTCAATGAAAGGTATTTGGTTTTCCATTTCTGTTCCCGCTTAATCAATCCCAATTCTTCCATTTTACTTAATAGTTGAGTGATATTTCCTTTCGTAACAAAAAGCTTGTTTGCGAGTTCTTGTTGAGACAATCGTTCATGGGAACCCACTTGAACAAAGATATCGAATGGGGCTGCTGATAGAATCCATTTTTTAAAATGTTGATTGGATTCTCGGATACTCTGGTTATATATTCGTGTTATGCGGAACTATAACATTAAATCTAGTCGATCCTCATTTTTAGATGTGGAGGGATTCGTTATGTTTTCTTTCGTGAATGTCACTTTATTCTTCTTTTGTCAAAATCAGTTTATGAATAAACTAATTTGATGTTAAATGCAAAAACTTCCAACTTCTATCTAAAGAAACCAGTATTAACGTTTGATACTGGTTTCTTGGATTTCTTTATTTATGTAGTTGTTAGTTTAGCAAAGGTGATAAAAAACAGTGTTAATTCGCCTATTATCACAATATTTGGTACTACTACAATCAAATTAATGATAAAAAAGACTAACAAAATCCCTAAAAATAAGCCTAAATGATAAGTTTGCAATCGCTGGTGCTTATGCCTATATTGATGGAAAACGAAAGTGGTTGACATGAAATAGAGCAATACAGAGCCGAAAACAAAATATAGGATAAATGAATAATGGACCTCATGCAAAAACAATAATCTGATGGCTGCTGCAATCATGCTCAAAGACATAAGAATGAACAGATGACCGTAAATGATGATTTGGCCAGATGTTTGTACAGACTTGTCGACTTTCTTCTCCATATTATCGAAATATTGCCACCACATAGATATTATCAGGGTAAATGAAATGATAGAAAAGGCTATCGAATCCCAATTTCCTTGTTTAGGCTGTATTACCGCAAGAGTGCTAATAAGAGCTTCCCCAAAGAGAATGATGGTAAATAGACCAAATCGTTCTAACAAATGGGCTGTATTTGTAGGAACTTTTTCTAAACATTTTCTTCCGAGGATTGGGACGATAATATCGATGAAGATGCCCAAATACAACACAGCATATCGAATCCAAGAATCAAATAGGACAGAGGATAAAGAAATGGCGATTCCAATCCAAAAATACCTTCCCAAATAGAGTGCTGCTTTTTTTCGAAAGCCCTCTTCGATACGCTGTACAACAAGATACTGGATAGCAGTCATGGCCCTTAAGCCAATATAACCAATTAAAAAAGAAAGATAATAAGGATCAAAATCAACGGATAAGCTTGAGGTCATAATTAGGACAAAAAACATTTGCAGGATCAAAAATAGCCGTTGATGAAATACATCCTTTCCAAACCGGTTAATGAATATGGTTTGCCCTACCCAAGCCCACCAGATAGGAATGAAAATTAACACGAATTTTAATAAATACTCTGGATGGATATATCCTTCTTCTACATGAAGTAATACATGAGTTGCACCCGCAACTGCAGCCACAAATAACAAATCATAAAAGAGCTCTAACCATGTAACTTTCTTTTCATCCATTTCTGCACTCCTCCCCATCACCTTTTAGTTTATAGTATGTTTTAAATATTCGGAAAATGGAAGAGGATTCAATATAATCAAAACCTTTTACCTTACTTTGAACATGCAATTTAGAATTCATGTTTTACCCAGCTATTATGTTAATTCATATTTTGTAATCAAAAGCGTGTAATTAGGAATAACGTCACTTTTTTAGTATTGGTATATTATGGTATTATAGGAGGCGAATTCAAACAAGGAGGGAAGTAGATGACCAGAACCATCGGCCTTATTTGTGGCAGTTTACGGGAAAACTCTTATAATCGAATCATTGCTCAATCATTGACGGATATCGTTGATTCTTATCAATTTCGCTGGATCGAAATTAATGAACTTCCTTTGTTTAACGAAGACTTAGAAATAAGTGACGCACCAGAAGCAGTGATATCATTTAAATCCGCTATTCAGGACGTTGACGGTATCATTATCGTAAGCCCAGAGTACAATTCTGGAATACCAGGCGTATTAAAAAATGCATTGGACTGGGCATCAAGACCTCGTGAGTCCTCTGTTCTTACCAAAAAACCAGTTGGCTTAATTGGAGCCACTCCTGGGGGATTAGGTACTGCATTTGCTCAAATGCAAATCAGGCAAGTACTAGAAGCCATGGAAGTTCATGTTCTTCCATTTCAAAAAATACTGATTTCGCAAGTACATAAAAAGATTGATTCCGATCGGAAAGTGCTTACTGACGATAAAACAAAACGTTATCTTGAGCGTTATTTACAACAATTCATTCATTGGATCGATCACACTCCAGTTCTAGATTAATATAAGAAGTCAGAGTATTAACAATAATTAATGATTCTTATTATATATATGATTGACATGCTATAAGTCTATAGATAAACGAATGTCAGTAGTCAGTTAAGCTGTAAATTGCCTGTAACAAACGAAGGAGTGGGGATGAATTTTCCTACATATGAACTTTCTTCGATTACTTTAATAAAAGGAGGACTTTAAAATGTCTGATCTCTATTCTCGTCTTTCCAAAGATGATGCTGCCGTTCTTCTAGTGGATCATCAAACCGGTCTTATTTCCGGCCTAGTGCGTGATTATGGTGTTGATGAGTTCAAGAACAATGTTTTGGCTCTTGCTAACACCGCTAAGTTTTTTGATCTACCAGTCATTTTGACGACAAGCTTTGAAAACGGGCCAAACGGGCCGCTCATGCAAGAACTGGTAGAACTATTCCCTAACGCGCCAAAAATAGCTCGGCCTGGACAAATTAACGCGTGGGATAATGAAGATTTTGTTAAAGCAATCGAAGAAACTGGAAAAAAACAGCTTATCATTGCGGGCGTAGTTACAGATGTCTGCGTTGCTTTCCCTGCACTTTCCGCTTTGAACGCAGGTTATGAAGTATTTGCTGTCACTGATGCTTCTGGAACAGTAAGCAAACAGGTGGCTGATGCGGCATTATCGCGTATGGCCCATGGTGGTGTGCAGCTTATGAACTGGTTTAGCGTGGCGTGTGAATTACAACGTGATTGGCGCAATGATGTCGAAGGTTTTGGTGCTTTACTTTCTAGCCAGCTTCCTGGTTATCAAAATATAATCGGAAGTTATAGGGGAGCTCAGCGCGATCTCAGCAAGCAGATATAATGATAACGCACTGATTGAATAAGGGAGGGGACATTTGTCCCCTCTTATTTTTTTATGAACATCTCCATTGTTTTCACCCTCTAGCTTCACCCCGAACCTCTTTTTTACGCTTAGTCTCATGAACTCACTCCGCCTCCCAACTAAAATTTGTTATATACAAAGTAGACTATAGTTCCACGTGATTATGCATTCCAGTATCCTCTTCTAATTAGTCTGTTGAAGTCTGCCTGTTTTTAATTCGGTCATTTTTCTTCAATGGTAATGACATGAACGAACGAAAATTTTTTAAGCAAGGATGCCGTATTGTGCACAAATGTTTGAAGAGTATATTATTGTGCAGTACCTATGACAACATTCGGACTTAGAAATGCTACATTTATAATAAGAAGTGAGATATCGTAGAAGCAGGGAGAGGGATTGAGAATGTTTTTAGATGAAAGAAGCGCCAATTTACTAAAACTATTACAGCATTCCCCCATTTCGAAAATGAAGGAACTTGAAGCCCAAACAGGTCTGACGAGAAGGCAAATACAATATGGTCTGAGCAAAGCGAATGACTGGCTCGAATTTCATGGATATCAACCGATTCAATATAATCGTGAAAGGGGCTACTCCTTTTCTGAAACAATCAGGGATGAAGAATTGAATGTAAAACTGACAAAACGCAATTATATATTTTCAGAGACAGATAGGGAAAAAGTTTTTTACCTCATGATCCTGTTAAGCCGGGAAGAATTGTCCGTCTATCATTTCCAAACGATCACCGGACTTTCACGAAATACTGTGTTGAAGGATTTGAAAAGGCTTAAAGAGAAAAACAGGGACATAGCGCTCAAAATCCAGTATTCCAAACAAGATGGCTATGTGGTAATGGGGGAAAGTCGAGTTAAGAGATATATCATCGAACGTCTCGTACATGATGTACTGAACAGTCCCAATAGTGAATTGATCATGGAGTGCATATGGGGAAATCATGAAAATGAAATCAGCTCGATCCGATTACAGCTTGAAAGGATCGAGCGTAAATTGGGCATCACCTTTACGGATGAACGGCTGCATGAACTGAGTTATTTATTTTTAAGTACAGATCAGCTCATAGGAAAAGGGGAAGAGTTACAAGCCGACCAGAGCTGGGCCCCGTTTGTTGCAACGGAAGAATACAAGATGGTTGAGGAAATGACCAAAACGGATGCCTTTCAATCTGTTTGGAGCGAAACGGAAAACTTATACGCAACCTTACATTTACTGAGCATGAATCGAACGAGGGACATTTCCCCTCTTAAGGATGATGAAGTGATTCAACACCTTTTGCAGGAAATCGTGGAAGAGTTTGAGCGGCTGGCATTTGTTCACTTGCAGGACAAAGAACAGCTATGCCAACAATTATATGTTCATTTTAAACCGGCATATCATCGACTGCGCTATGGACTCCCGCAGATGAATCCGATGACGGGACGGGTGCAGAAGGTCTATCCCGAACTGCATCATTTGACTAAAAAATCGCTGTGGGTGTTAGAGAAAGAGATTGGCTGTCCGGTATCGGAAGAGGAAGTGGCCTACTTCACGATCTATTTTGGGGGATGGCTGCGCAGGCAAGGTACCACATTGGATGATAGAAAAAGGGCGATTGTCGTATGTCCGAATGGGATTGGCATCAGTAATATCCTCATCTATACATTGAGGGAGTTATTTCCGGATATTTTGTTCCTCGATGTCCTGTCCGTTCGAAACGCGGCAGAATACACACTTTCGTACGATCTCGTTTTTTCAACGGTGCATATGAGAACAAATGCAGCTTTATTCGTTGTACCGCCCATTTTGGAAATGCAGGATAAACATACATTGCGCCAGCAAGTCATGCAGGAATTGTATGGATATACGACGGAAAGTGCAGATGTTGCCGCATTAGTGAAAATCATTTCCAAGTATGCAACCATCCATGAACTGGATCAGCTCGAAAAAGCATTGCAGTCGAATATGTATAATCATACGCCAAAAGTAACCCAATTTTCTTTAAAGGAGGCAGAGAAGCCTGTGTTAGAAGAACTGCTCAATATGCAAACGATACAATTACAGCCGCGTGTTTCTGATTGGAAAGAAGGCATTCAAGTTGCGGCCAAGCCTCTCGTGGATTTAGGAACGGTCGAAGAACGATATGTGGATGCGATGATCGAGGCCATAGAAACGAATGGTCCATATGTGGTCATCACGCCTGGAGTGGCGATTCCCCATGCACGTCCGGAGCAGGGGGTCAGGTCTTTATCCATGAGTTTACTGAAGTTGGATGAAGCCGTGGACTTTGCGCCAAATAAACCGGTACGCCTGATCATCATTTTGGCCGCCGTAGATAACGATTCGCATCTGCGGGCATTGATCCAGCTAACGCAATTATTGAATGAACCAGCAAATATCGAAGAAATGTTATGCACGTCGGATAAATCAATCCTTATGGAGTACGTCCATAAATATTCGAAGGAGGAAGCGGAATGAAAATCATGGTAGTATGCGGGAACGGATTGGGCAGCAGTTTCATCATGGAGATGAATGTGAAGAAAGCATTGACGGAAATGGAAAAAACGGCTGAGGTGGATCATACGGATCTTACATCCGCAAAAACGGTTCAGGCGGATATTTTCCTAGGTGCAGCGGATATTGTCGGTCAGCTTGACGATGGAACCAGAACGATCGTAACGTTGGAAAACATGATGAGCATCCCTGAAATCAAATCTAAATTAGAAAAACATGTAGGATAAAAAAAGGAGAGATTAATATGAAGAAAATCATGGTAGTATGCGGGAACGGATTGGGCAGCAGCTTCATCATGGAGATGAATGTGAAGAAAGCATTGACGGAAATGGGGAAAACGGCAGAGGTGGATCATACGGATCTTACATCCGCAAAAACGGTTCAAGCGGATATTTTCCTAGGTGCAGCAGATATTGTCGGACAGCTTGATGATGGAACCAGAACGATCGTCACGCTGGAAAACATGATGAGCATTCCTGAAATCACATCGAAATTATCATCACATTTATAAAAATAAAAAAACATAAAGAAGAGGGGGAGAGGCAATGCTGGAACTTATCATGAATGACATCTTGGGTACACCTTCCATACTAGTAGGGCTGTTTGCTCTCATTGGGTTGCTGTTACAGCGGAAAACAGCAGCCGATGTTGTATCTGGAACGCTAAAAACCGTTATGGGCTTCATTATCATTGGAGCGGGAGCGGCAGTGCTTATTGGCGCCCTTGATATATTCAGTCAAATGTTCGATCATGCATTCAATGTTCAAGGAGTCATTCCGAATAACGAAGCCATTGTCGCGGCTGCACAAAGTGATTTTGGAACTTCGACTGCACTTATTATGGTTTTTGGTATGGTTGTCAATGTTTTGCTGGCTCGTTTCACGCCATTTAAATATATATTCCTAACGGGGCACCATACCTTATTCATGGCTTGCCTACTTGCAGTCACCCTATCGGTCGGCGGGCTTAACGGGGCTCCGCTTATCTTGGTTGGTTCCATACTATTGGGGTTATGCATGGTGTTGTTCCCGGCCCTCCTTCAACCATACGTACGGAAGATTACTGGAAGCGATGATTTTGCCATCGGCCACTTCGGTTCAATTGGATATTTTGTCTCCGCGACTGTTGGAAAATGGTTCGGAAATAAGGAAAAGACAACGGAGCAGATTAAAGTTCCTAAATCCTTGGGATTCTTGAGGGACACATCTGTCGCTGTATCGCTTACGATGACCATGTTCTTCGTGATCGTCGCCTTGTTTGCCGGACAGAACTATATTGAAACGGAATTATCCGGCGGCTCGAACTTCATCGTATTTTCTTTCATCCAGGCGATAACATTTGCGGCAGGGGTCTACATCATCCTTGCGGGGGTACGGATGTTAATTGCTGAAATCGTCCCTGCATTCAAAGGAATTGCCGATAAAGTGGCGCCGAATACAAAACCTGCATTGGACTGTCCGACCATCTTTCCATTCGCTCCAAACGCCGTGATCATCGGGTTCCTATTCAGTTTCTTGGCTGGACTATTATCCATGTTCCTTCTACCGGCAATTGGATTGAAAGTCATCGTTCCGGGGCTTGTACCGCATTTCTTCACTGGAGCGGCAGCCGGTGTATTTGGAAATGCCACAGGAGGCAGACGAGGAGCGATGCTTGGGTCATTTGCCAATGGAATCATCATTAGTTTCCTGCCTGCGATACTCCTCGTTTTCCTGGGAGATGTAGGATTTGAAGGCACCACGTTTGGTGATTCGGACTTCGGTGTTGTCGGTCTCTTCATTTTAAGTGTAATGAAACTTTTAGGATTATCCTAAACTGTTATAGTGATATTATACATGAAGGAAAATAAATGAATGAAACCAGCAGCCTAAGATCTTTTTAGATAATGGGCTGTTGGCATTTGCATCATTCGAAACTTTGAGGTGGCTTGCATGACTAATAAGGCAATTGTGTTGGATCTGGATGGCACGACATTGAACGAAATGAATACGGTGAATGAGACGCTAGAACAATACATAGGCGAGCTTAGGGAAAGCGGAAAACTGGTTTTCATTGCAACAGGGAGAACGTTAGAAGAAGTGAGGGACGTTTTGCCATCTGGCTTGGAAGTTGATGGAATGGTGACTGCGAATGGAATGTCTGCATTCATCGGAAGGAAGCAGATTGTCGAACACGCCCTGCCGCCTGAACTTGTGGAACGCTTGGTCGCCAAAGCAGAAGCGGAAGAGATGTATTACGAAGTTCATCCGAACGATGGTTTACGGATCGCCTTACTTAAAGATAAAGACTATATGGTTAAACAAGGCATGGTGCCCAAGCCTGAGACAGTTGAAGAAAATGAATGGCTATCAAGACAGGATGCCATGGAAGATAAAATAAAATGGGCAGAACGATTGAATATCAACAGCGTCTCCAAAATTTACTTCTTTAGCAATGAAATGAACACGATAGGGAAATGGAAAGAGGATCTGGAGGAAATCAAGCAGACCATCGCCTTTACTACAGCATCCTCCACCCATCACAATGTGGAGGTAACCGTGGAGGGAGTTTCAAAAGCAACAGGCGTTCAAATATTACTGAAGCATTTCCAGTTGGAACCTGAAAATATTCTAGCTATAGGCGATGGGGAAAATGACCTTCCGCTATTTAAACTAGCTGGGCGCTGCATTGCCATGAAAAACGCCACAGACCTGGTTAAAGAACAAGCCGATGAAGTGACGGAGTATTCCTATAGAGAAGATGGTCTGTATCGTTTTTTGAAGAAAAAGTTTCATTGATCAATAAAAAAATCAGGGACGAAACAAGAAACAAAGGTTTGTATAGGTATCTAATGAAAACCATCTAAAGAGGTGGTTTCAGTTTGTAGACAAAAGGGGTTCGGAATTGAAAATTCCGAACCCCTTTTGAAATTTCCTACGAATTTTCGCCAAAGGTTGAGAGATTTGGGCTCTTCGAGCCCTCTATTTTAGACCATTTTTGGACCTTGCCAAGTCCAATTGGCCATCTTCTTTAAATTAATGGCAGCCTCCATTATACGAACCAAATGATTTGCTGGCACCAATTGATCTAAAGTAATCACTTCAAGTTGATCTCGCTGAATAGAATCATGTTTAGAAAGCATCCACATCACCTCAAGTTTTAATACTTCTATTTTAAAACAAAAAAGACTCTAGGCAAAAGGGTTCTATCTAAAAGTTAAAACAAAGTTGATTGGAACGGGTGTACGAGACTCCAGCGGGAAAAGCGCGTCTACGGGAGACCCCGCAGGCGTAAGCCGAGGGCGGACCGCCCGCGGAAAGCGAGTGCCTGGAGTGGAAATCAACGTTCAAATTGTCTACAGTCTGAAAACCACCTAAAGAGGTGGTTTTTTATTGCTTTACATCGCGTATATTGTGTTTGCAATTATAATGTTTTTAATTTAAAAATCTGTTCCAATTAAGTATGGATTTATTTCTATTGTAATTATCCCACTTAATTACTGGTTAGTTTATGAGCTTGTATTAAGGTCAAAACACAAAAGTAAAGGATGATTATCTAAGATGTATAACAAAGCTGGCATGTAAACCTAACATGAATAACGTATACAACGTATTTTTCCTTCATGTCACATGATAAAATAGTACAGAAGGTAAACAGAACCCATTAATTCTAAAGATATAATGATGTACTTATTGAATAACAGCAGAAAAAATTAGAGTTTTCGATAACATGACTTACATTAAACCAGGATATTTACTAGAACAATGATTATATTACTGAGGATAAAGGAAGTCGAATACAGGATGTATAAAATCGGACTAGTCGGTCTAAAAACTTCTGTAGAACAGATTTTAGACTTGGCAGAAGAATATAAACATGAATTGGAATTCATCTCTTTGCCCTACGAAAAGATCGAAGAGGTAGAGAATATTGTAAAAGAACATAAATCTTACGTACATGCATGGCTTTTTTCCGGTCCACTTCCCTATGAAAATGCAAAAAAAACACTAGGTACAGAAAAAATAATGGTATATGTTCCTGCTACGGAATCAGGTTTTTATAAATCTTTTTTAGAGATGGTCTACGAACAAGGGAAAATTATTGAGCAGCTAAGTATTGATACCATGTCCTCAAATAATATTAGTGAAGAAGCTTTGTCACAGTTGAATATAAAAATCCCAAAGATCTATACGACAGTGTTTGAGTCAGATGTCGATACTGATGAATTGTTTCATTTTCACTTGGATTTATGGAATAAGGGAAGGACAGAAGGGGCTTTATCTTGTTTTCCGTCCGTGTGTGAAGCTTTAAGGGAGCGTGGAATTCCAGCCTACCGGATGTCGATGAGTAAGATGGAAATCCGGCAAACGCTTCGGATTCTTTCTGAAAAAGTAAAGACTTCCTACTTTAAAGACACACAAATTGGTGTTGAAATCATTGAAGTTGAATATTTTAACAGAGTGGCAGAGGAAATGAAAACTCCTTATCATTTACAGTACTTGGAGCTTCGGCTAAAAGAAATGTTAATTCAACTTGGTGAGAAAATAAATGGTTCCTTTTCAGAGAAAGGGAATGGAAGATACATGATTTTTAGTTCTCGCGGCGCAATTGAACGGGAAATTATTACGCTCGAAGATACCATTCAAAAATTGGCATTTGAAGCAGATACAACCGTTGCCGTTGGAATTGGCTTCGGCGAAACTGCCTATTCGGCGGAAATCAATGCTTTTAGGGCTATTCAACATTCAAAAGAGATGAAGAAGCGTAAAATTGTGATTATTCAAGATGATGGAAAAATTATTGAATCACCAGGCAAAAAGATAGAATTACAATATGCGACCCGGTCCCACAATGAACTCCTTATCGAAAAGTTAAAAAAGGGGAATATCAGTGTAAAAACGTATAAGAAGATATCAGCCGTTGTACAAAGAATGGGCTGGGGTAATTTTACAACAAAGGACTTAGCGATACATCTTGAGATGACAGAGCGTAATGTACGGCGCATTGTTGCGGATATGTGCGAAGTTGATTTGGCACAATGCGTTGGTGAAGAGGCTCAAGCCACACGTGGAAGGCCGAGTAAAATTTATCGATTATTATAAGCACCCAAAATTGGGTGCTTTTTTATTTTGCATGTTAAAGCGTTAAAAGGAGAACTTCCACCATTAAATCTAGTAATCAGATAAAATAGTTTAGAATTTTCAAAAAACATTGAAATACAGATCGCGGGATATTATACTCTATTTAAGGAATTTATTCCTTAAACTAACCGAAAATAAAAATTGCCATGTAAATTGGATGAAAAGGGGATGTATTGGGTGTCTCAAACGATAATGATTGATGATTTAATCGAGGCTGTGAAAGATGAAGTGATTGGATGGCGAAGGTATTTACATATGTATCCGGAGCTTTCTTTTGAAGAAGTAAAAACAGCGCAATTTGTTTATGAAACACTACAAACTTTTGGTGATTTGGAAATTTCACGTCCGACAAAAACAAGTATTATGGCTCGTTTGATTGGCCGGCATCCTGGGAAGATTATTGCACTGCGGGCAGATATGGATGCGCTTCCAATTGAAGAAGAGAATGATTATGACTTTGTGTCAAAGAATTCAGGCGTGATGCATGCGTGCGGACATGACGGGCATACGGCGATGCTGCTTGGTGCGGCAAAGATTCTAACACAGTTAAAGGATCATATTAAAGGGGAGGTGCGCTTTTTATTTCAACATGCCGAGGAACTGCCGCCTGGTGGAGCCCAAGAGATGGTGAAAGCCGGTGTGCTTGATGGAGTGGATAGGATCATTGGCACCCATCTCTTGTCGACACTTCCTTTAGGGAAAATTGGTTTGAGTTACGGTCCAACGATGGCAGGAGCTGATACTTTTGCAATTACCGTGGTGGGTAAGGGGGGGCACGCCTCACAGCCTGAACTTACCGTTGATCCCATTGCAATTGGAACTCAGGTTGTATCAAATCTCCAACACATTGTATCGAGGTATCGAGATGCTCAAGAAGCACTTGTGATTTCAGTGACTCAGTTCCATGCGGGAAGTGCGATTAATGTTATTCCGAGTAAGGTAAGCATTGGTGGCTCCGTTCGCAGCTTTAATCCGGAACTGAGGGAAAAGATTCCAACCTTTATCGAACGCATATTAAAAGGAATTACGGAAGCGCATGGAGCGACTTATGAATTCGATTATCAGTTCGGTTATGCTCCGACCATTAATGATGAAGAAGTTACCCGGTTGATGGACGAAACCGTCTGTGAAGTATTTGGTGAAGAGAGTCGGGAGATTTTAAAGCCGATTATGGGAAGTGAAGATTTCTCTGCTTTTCAAAAAGTAGTTCCGGGATCTTATATTGTAATCGGAGCTCGTAATGAAGAAAAAGGGATTATATATCCTCACCATCATCCCCAATTTACTGTTGATGAACAGGCATTACAATATGGGGTAAAGTTATTTGTTCACGGGACTATTAAAATGTTAAATCTAACATACTAGGGGGTTATGAGTATGAAAAAAATATATTGGCTCGGAATTATCCCTTTTCTTGGCTTTATTGTAGGCGCTTTGTTTACAAATAAAGTGACTCCCTATGTTCTAGGAATGCCATTTTTTCACTTTTGGATTGTACTCTGGTCTGTACTGACAACAGGTATTATGGGGACTATCTATCTACTCGATCCTGCTAATCAGAAGGGAGATCCTAGATGAATATTGCCGTGTTATTCATCCTGTTTTTTTTCATCATTTCTGTTTTGATTGGTATCCAGGCTAAAAAAGGGAAAGAAATGACCTTAGAACAATGGTCAGTTGGGGGACGCGGAATGGGAGCCCTTTTGATTTTCCTCTTGTCCGCAGGTGAAATGTATACGACCTTTACCTTTTTAGGTGCAAGTGGATCGGCTTATGGGGAAGGAGGATCAATCTTTAGTATCGTATCATACGGCTGTCTGGCTACAGTCATCTCCTACTGGACATTTCCTGCTATCTGGAGGTATGCAAAGAAACACCAATTAGTTTCCCAATCAGATTTTTTTGTAAAAAAATATCAAAGTCCTTATCTTGGTGTGCTTGTCGCTGTAATAGGTGTTATAGCCTGTACTTGCTACTTAGTCCTGCAATTGAAGGGGCTAGGGTATATCGTTTCTGCAACATCCTATGGGGCCATTTCTTCTACAGCTGCCATTTGGGTAGGAGCAATTGGTGTAACCATTTTTGTAATGGTTTCCGGTATTCACGGTTCTGCCAGGACAGCTATTTTGAAGGATATTCTGATTCTCGGCATTGTCGTATTTTTAGGAGTTTATTTCCCTCTTCATTATTATGGCGGTCTTCAGCCTATGTATGAGGCCATTGAAAATGCAAAGCCGAACTATACCATACTTCCGAATCAAGGAATGAGTGTTTCATGGTATATATCGACCGTTATATTAAGCTCTATTGGATTTTATATGTGGCCGCATGGGTTTTCTCCTATTTATGCTGCTTCTAGCGAAAAAGCTCTAAGAAAAAATGCGATCCTAATGCCGATGTACCAATTGATTTTGTTGTTTGCCTTTTTTGTCGGATTTGCAGCTATCTTACAGACGCCTGGATTAAAAGGCAGCGAAGCCGATCTTATCTTGCTGCAGCTTTCTAAACAGGATTTTGATCCATGGTTTGTAGGCTTAATTGGTGGCACTGGCGTGTTAGCCGCTTTAGTACCAAGTTCCATGCTGCTGATGTCCATATCAACATTGCTTGCAAAAAATGTATATAGCGTATTCACTCCATCGGCAACGGAAAGTCAGATTGCCAAACTGGTCAAATACTTGGTTCCCCTTATTTCTCTCGTAGGGATTTACTTGACCTTTAAAGGTGGAAATACTCTCTTTGGTCTTGCTCTAATCGCCTATAATTTTATCACACAACTAGCACCTGCCTTTTTCGCCAGTTTGATGAGAAGAAACTTTGTAACCAAACATGGAGCATTTGCTGGGATAATAACTGGGGGAGGGCTAGTCTCTTTTATGGAACTAGGGAACATAAAAATTGGTCAACTGTTTCCTTATCTTCCTCAAGCAATTAAAGACTTGAATGAAGGAATTATCGCCCTCTTTGTTAATATCGTAGTTTTAGTGGTTGTCAGTGTGATGACAAAAAACATTACTAATACTCATAAAGATAATGATGTTTTGGACACCACAACAGTAGAGCACAAGGTTCTATTGCAAAAAGAATCAAATAGCTAACACAACCTGAATATTAGCTACTCCGTAAGCGAGTGCCTGGAGTGGTCGTTCAATTTTAAACATCCAAAAAACTGGAGGGCAAACTCAATTTCGAGTAGTCTATAGTCTGAGAGATAGTCATAAATGACTATCTCTTTTTTTACTGTTTTAAAGTTTACATCGATCAGATAGGCGTCAAATCGAGAAAGCCGATGATGTGAATAATTAAAAATATATAGGATGTCTTAATGGACATAATGATTTTTATTCACAAAATCTTATTAATATTGACGGTATCAATCTATGACTTTATCATAACAGCAGGATAATGATAATCATTTTCAATTATGATTCACTTGTTGAATAAGAAATATTACATAGGTATAGATGAGAAAGGGTGCAAAAAATGCAGAAATCTAAAAAAGTAAGAACATTTGGGGGAGGAATATTAATCCTGTTATTCACGATTATGATGGTGTTATCAGGATGTAATACCTCTCAAACTAAAGAAGCAGAGAAGACATCTGCCGAAACAAAGAATCAAGAAATAAGAACGATTAAGCATGAAATGGGAGAAACGGAAATTAAAAATACTCCTAAAAAAATAGTTACCCTTGAGTTATCTTTCGTTGATTCTTTAAATGCTCTAGGACTGAAACCTATTGGAATTTCAGATGACAACAAAAAAGAGATGATTACAAAACTTGTAGGTCACGAAATGGATTATACTTCTGTAGGAACGCGTGAACAGCCTAATTTAGAAGTCATCAGTTCTTTACAGCCTGATTTAATCATTGCAGATGCTGAGCGTCATAAAGGTATTTATAAGGATTTACAGCAGATTGCTCCTACCGTTATCTTGAAAAGTCGTGAATCTACCTATCAAGAAAACTTGGATTCTTTTAAAACGATTGCAAAGGCAGTCAATCAGGAAGAGGCTGCTGAAAAAAGATTAAGCGAGCATGAAAAAACGATTAAGGAACTTAAAGCACAACTTACTGTCGATTCAAATATGACGGTTTTGCCTGCAGTCGTACGGGATACTTCGTTCCAAGCCCATACTTCTTCTTCATATGATGGAGAATTGCTTGAACGTATGGGATTGAAAAATGCGATTCAGCAGGGACAGCCACATGCTGAAATGAATCTGGAGCAGCTTGTCGAGATTGATCCAGATGTGCTGCTTTTGGCGAACAATGAGGGTAAGTTACTTACTGATGAGTGGAAAGACAATCCTCTTTGGAAAGACCTAAAGGCTGTAAAAAACGGACAAGTTTATAGTGTTGATCGTGACTTATGGACGAGATACCGTGGTGTTGTATCCGCAGAGGCCATTGCTAAAGATACGTTAAAAATGCTTGGTGAAGAATAAAGAAACAAAAGAGAAGTAAGAGATCTAATTCTTACTTCTCTTTCCATTATAAATTTTGTTAGGAAGTGTGTTGTAGAGTCAATGGAAACTGTAGTTAGAAGTAAAATGAGAGTGCATTGTACAGCTATAGCTGGGTTGGTTTTGTTGATTTTAGGAGTCATAACAAGTATTTCTGTGGGAGCGGCCGATATAGATGTATCAATGGTTATGAAGTCCTTTTTTGAGGTGGACTCGTCCAAAGAACAGACTATTATAAGGACTCTTCGATTACCTAGAGCTTTAGTTGGAGCATTAGTCGGTGCTAATTTAGCGGTGGCAGGCGCTCTCATGCAGGCTATTACCCGGAATTCATTAGCTTCTCCACAAGTATTTGGTGTTAATGCCGGTGCCTCATTTTTTATTGTGTCCGCTTTTGTTTTCTTTCCTAACCTATCTTCCGTTTCTCTTGTTTGCCTTGCATTTGTTGGTGCAGCAGTCGGAGGGATGGCAGTCTATTCTTTTGCTTCGGGAGGAGGAATGACACAAGTAAAGCTGGCATTGGCTGGAATGGCTGTTCACTTTTTTTTATCTTCTTTAACGCAAGGCATGATTATCTTTAATGAACAAGCGAAAGATGTGCTCTATTGGTTAGTCGGGTCTATTAATGGGAAAACCTGGACGCATGTTAACATGATTCTTCCTTGGTCTCTTTTTGGGCTAATTGTTGCTGCCTTGTTCTCTCGATCTGTTTCCATCCTTGTATTAGGAGAAAACATGGCGCAAGGACTTGGGCAACGGGTGTATCGAATCCGTATTTTAGCAGGAATATTGGTGATCATTTTGGCAGGATCTTCGGTTGCCGTCGCTGGCCCAGTGGGCTTTGTTGGATTGATCGTTCCTCATATCGTCAGGAGACTGGTGGGCGGGGATTATCGAAGAATCATCCCTTTTTCTGCATTATTCGGCGCTTTACTCTTAGTTTACGCCGATATTCTCGCCCGGTTTATCGCTTATCCTTTTGAGTCGCCAGTAGGAATCGTAACAGCTATTATCGGTGCGCCATTCTTCCTTTATTTAGCGAAGAGAGGGAGGAATATTAAGCAATGAAACTAAAACGGACATTTGGGTCGAAATCAACTTTACACCCTTATGCTATACTCCTGATGCTGACAATAACTATGCTAATTTTATCAATGGTGAGCCTGGGGTTAGGCGCCATTTATATCTCACCTTTAGAAATCATCGAAAATTTCCTTGGTAATGGCATACAAGGTCAGACATTTATTCTGCACAACTATCGTATACCACGGATTGTAATTGCTGTGATAGTGGGAGCCGGATTGGCAACGGCTGGAGCTATTTTGCAAGGAGTCCTTCGAAATCCATTGGCTTCTCCCGATGTGATTGGGGTAACAAAAGGGGCGGGATTGGCAGCTGTAATTGTGATCGTTTTGTTTCCACAATCGCCCATTATCATTCTGCCCCTTTCAGCTTTCATCGGAGCGGCGGTCATGGCTGCAATTTTGATGATATTCGTTTATAAAAAAGGAGCTCAACCAAATACAATAGCTTTGGTGGGAATTGCTTTAGGGGCAATATGTCAAGCGGGCATAGAGTATTTCATGGTCAAGTTCCCGGATGATGTAAATACGACACTGCTTTGGTTGACAGGCAGTCTATGGGGAAGAGGATGGGACCAAGTATTCTTTTTGCTTCCATGTCTTGTTCTTGTCCCGCTATTAATTGCATTAACGTCTAAAATGGATGTACTGAGTCTTGGAGATGAAATAGCTACAGGTCTCGGTGAAAGATCAAAATTACTGCGTTATATATTGTTAAGTGTTGCTGTCATTTTAATCGGAGTATGTGTAGCTGCAGTTGGCTCCATCGGGTTTATTGGTTTAATTGCCCCCCATATTGCCCGGAGAGTGGTAGGGTCTAAATTTAAGGTTTTACTTCCTGCTTCAGCTCTCTTCGGTTCTATCTTTCTACTCGTTGCCGATAGCCTTGGTAGAGGATTATTCCCTCCAGTAGAAATACCCGCCGGAATTATCACTGCGGTGATTGGAGTACCATATTTTTTATATCTATTACGTCGTGAACGAAAAATAACATAAGGAAGGCTGGGGATCATGACAACATTATCAGCAGAGCATCTTTCTCTCTCTTATGGATCAACTCAAATCATTGATAATATCGATTTAGAAATTCCTGAAGGTAAGATCAGTATAATCATTGGTTCCAATGGTTGTGGCAAATCTACCATTCTACGGTCTTTAGCTAGATTATTAATACCTCAAGAAGGCACGATCTATTTAGATGGAAAAGCTATTCATCAGCAATCTTCCAAGGAAGTGGCAAAGAAATTGGCTATCCTACCCCAAGCTCCGGAAGCTCCTGAAGATATAACCGTAAAAGAGCTATGCTATTATGGCAGACATCCGCACAAAGGCTTATTTTCCAGACAAACCCCGGAGGATCATGCTATTGTCGAACGTGCGTTATCAGCGACAAAAATGACGGAATTCGCTGATCGGACATTGGATGCATTATCTGGAGGACAAAGACAAAGAGCATGGATTTCGATGGCTTTAGTACAAGAAACCGACCTTTTACTGTTAGATGAACCGACAACCTATCTAGACTTAGCACACCAAATTGAAATATTGGAATTACTGCGCGATTTAAACGTAACTTATGGGCGCACGATTGTCATGGTTCTACATGATTTGAATCAAGCGGCACAGTATGCCGATCATCTGATTAGCATCGTTAAGGGAAAAATCTATAAAGAAGGACCGCCTGAAACGGTCTTTACAAAAGATATGATCAAGGACGTTTTCAGACTGGAATGCTGTATTATTGAAAATCCTGTTGATCAAACGCCTCTTTGCATTCCAATTGGTTTATCTCAAGATCATTAAAAGTAGTTTCTTCTAACCAACATTAAAGGGGGCATTCCTTCAAAAGAGGATGCCTTTTGTTTTTTCACAATAGGCACAGTGGCATACATTCGAAGCCCAAATCATAAGACTACTATAAAGGCTTATCCCTTTATAATGCCAAAAAGAGGTGCTTTTTGATGGAAAAACGAACGATTAATCAAATGGACGGGAATGTGCCACAGCCTATCCGAAGTGATGGAGCTGGAGCGATTGACTCTGGCCCGCGAAATATTATGCGGGATCTTCAAAACCCAAATTTGCTCGTCCCCCCTATCACAGATGCAGGCTTGCTTCCTAATTTGAGATTCTCATTCTCAGACACTTCAATGACATTAAATCACGGGGGATGGTCACGGGAGATCACCGCAAGGGAACTTCCGATTGCGACCACACTTGCGGGAGTAAATATGAGCTTAACGGCAGGAGGAGTACGTGAACTCCATTGGCATCAAGAAGCAGAGTGGTCTTATATGCTGTTAGGGCGGGCACGCATAACCTCGGTTGACCAAGAAGGACGAAATTTCATTGCCGACGTCGGCCCGGGCGATCTTTGGTACTTTCCCCCAGGAATCCCACATTCGATTCACGGGTTGGAGCATTGCGAATTTTTGCTCGTCTTCGATGACGGAAACTTTTCCGATCTTAACACCTTATCCATCTCAGATTGGTTTGCACACACTCCAAAAGATGTTCTGTCGGCCAATTTCGGCGTTCCAGAGAGTGCCTTTAACTCCATTCCTTCAGATCAGGTCTATATCTATCAGGCAAAGGTACCTGGTTCACTGGAAAGTCAGGAAGTCCAGTCACCTTACGGAGAAGTACCTTTAACCTTTAAGCACGAGCTGTTGAAACAAACACCAATCAAAACCCCTGGTGGAAGCGTGCGAATTGTTGACTCTTCTAACTTCCCAATTTCAAAAACAATCGCAGCAGCACTCGTTGAGATTGAGCCGGGTGGAATGAGAGAACTTCATTGGCATCCCAATAACGACGAATGGCAGTATTACCTTACTGGACAAGGGCGCATGACAGTATTTACTGGAAACGGTACAGCACGTACATTTGATTATAGAGCAGGTGATGTCGGATATGTACCCTTTGCTACTGGGCACTATATTCAGAACACCGGTACCGAAACGTTATGGTTTTTAGAAATGTTCAAAAGCAATCGCTTTGTAGACGTATCTCTAAACCAGTGGATGGCACTGACTCCTAAAGAGATAGTTCAAAGCAACTTGAATGTTGGGTCAGAATTGCTCGATTCACTACGCAAGGAGAAATGGCCTGTTGTGAAATATCCCGGGTTTCCTACTAAAATGCCGGATTAAACTGATAGGGGTTTTATATTAGGAAAGCTATGATTAGGTTCTTATTTAACAAAAGAATGTTTTACTTCAAAACCTGGGTTGCTGCGGCAACCTTTTTTTATGGAACGAAAGGGCAGGTCAATTGAGGGTGAAAAGGGATTATAATAATAAAACGGAATGCTTACTTAGAAGTGATTAAAATGTGGAAAACCACAATACATTAAATCCAGAGTTAACAGCTCTTTAAGTTTTTTAGAATACTGGCCAGGTTCAGTTTAAATGATAAAATAGATAGACTTATACATTAAAGGAGACTTATTATCTTGGAAGCCAAATGTGTTAAATTCTATGAGTTTGGGAATCCGCAAAAGGTTTTAAAAGTTGAAAATAAATTTATTCAAAAACCTTTCGAGGGGGAAGTCCTCGTTCGGATGACCACACGTCCCATTAACCCGTCTGACTTACTGCCCATTCGCGGTGCATATTCCCACCGAATTCCCTTGCCTTCCATACCTGGTTATGAGGGGGTCGGCATTGTAGAAGATGTGGGTTCATCGGTTTCGAAACAGCTGATAGGCAAGCGCGTTCTGCCTTTGCGAGGTGAAGGGACCTGGCAGGATTATGTTAAAACATCTGCGGAGCTGGCCATCGTCATTCCCGATTCGATCGAGGATTATATAGCAGCACAATTATATATAAATCCGATTACCGCATGGTTAATCTGTACAGAAGTATTAGCATTGAAACCGGATGATGTATTACTCGTAAATGCTTGCGGATCTTCCATTGGCCGTATCTTTACCCAGTTATCCAAGATTCTTGGATTTAAGCTGATTGCTGTAACGAGAAACAATAAGTATACGGAAGAACTGCTTAAACTTGGTGCGTCACATGTGATCGATACGTCCCAATCATCATTGCATGATACAGTGATGGAATGGACGAATGGGCGCGGAGCGAAAGCGGCCATTGATTCAGTGGGCGGCATCGATGGTTCAGACCTAGCTTTTTGCGTTCGGCCTAATGGCATCTTATTAACGATTGGCCTTTTATCAGGACAGTCTGTAAATTGGGCGAAAATTTCCCAAAGTACAAAAGTGAATGTGGAAATGTTTCATCTTCGGCATTGGAATCAGAAGGCTTCCGTTCAAACTTGGCATGAAACGTTTAACCTTTTGATGGGGTTCATTAATGATAAAAAGTTGAAATTCATGATGCCGGATTCCTTCTACAGCCTTCAAGATGTGCAAGATGCCATTATTGTCACCGAAACCCCTGAGAGCAATAGAGGGAAGCTTTTTTTAAACAACTGATTTTGCATCCTGAAATGTAATGGTGGTTTGCTGATTGAACGGATATATTGAAGGAAACAATCATCTTGGAGCTCTTCCAATAGGTTCCTAAGGTAAATGGAAATGGCCCCTGATAATATGGAATTACTTGATTAACTATATGGTGCTAGTTTAGAATGCGGAATAGAACATGTTGATCAATGAGACGACTTTGGAGGAAATACTAATGAAAACAATATATGTGAATGCTACCTTTTTTACGATGGACAAGGAAAATCAAATCTTTGAAAACGGTATGATGATTGTAAAAGACCAAACCATATCCTACATGGGCCAGCATGATGAACAACAATTGGCAGATGCAGATCAAGTGGTCAACCTTGGCGGGAAATGGATCATGCCAGGCCTTGTGAATGCCCATTCGCATATTGTTATGACCCTTTTACGCGGTATCGGGGACGATATGCTTCTGAAGCCATGGCTTGAAACGAAAATATGGCCGATTGAAAGCCAGTTTACAACGGAAATCGCCTCTGTAAGCTCTCAGCTTGGCATCATGGAAATGATGAAATCTGGAACCACGACATTTTCGGATATGTTTAACCCTAATGGAATAGATGCAGGTGCTGTCATGGAAACGATAGGCGAAACAGGAATGCGCGGAGCCTTTTCCTATACGATCTTCAGCTTGGGTACGGAAAAAGATCAAAAAGCGAATCTCATGGGGGCTGAGCAGTTTTCAAAAAACTATAAAACGTTTGCCGATGGCCGCCTCACTACCATGGTCGCACCACACAGCCCTTATGCCTGCACACCTGAAGCGATTCTGGAAAGTGCACGGATTGCAAAAGAGAATGATTTGATGGTTCACATTCACGTATCGGAAACTGACTTTGAAATCCTCGACATCGAAAAACGTTACGGATCCCGTCCTGTCGAGCACCTTCGCCGTCTAGGGCTGTTCGATCAGCCAACCGTGATGGCACATGGAGTGGTTCTCAATGATGAAGAGCGTGCGATACTAAAACAGCATGATGTTCGCGTGGCCCATAATCCAATCAGCAATCTGAAGCTGGGATCTGGAATAGCAGATGTCGTCAGCCTTCTTGATGCAGGCATTAAAGTGGGAGTTGCAACGGATGGCGTCGCCTCCAATAACAACTTCGATATGTTCGAAGAAATGAGGACAGCTGCATTACTGCAAAAAGGAATCTATAAGGATGCCACTAAATTCCCTGCCCAAACAGCACTCGCCATGGCCACGAGAATGGGTGCCGAAGCGATAGGCATGGGTCATACAGGATCACTGGAAGCTGGTAAAAAAGCAGATTTCATCACCATTTACCCATATAACAAAGAACACCTGCAGCCATTGAGTGAAGCCTATTCGCACCTGCTTTATGCAGCACGCGGAAATGATGTATGTGATGTATACATTGATGGCAAAATGGTCGTAAAAGATGGCGGCTGCTTAACAATTGATGAAGAAAAAGTAATCACCGAAACGAATCGTCTGCAAGGTACCCTATCACGATAGGAAAACAAACGGATGCACAGAAGAAGGAGCTGCAAATGGCAGCTCCTTTTTTTTATGGGATTCAATGAAGGGCCAGGAATAGGGTGTAGGTCGAATTATTCCGATATAGGAAGAAGTTAATGGGTTTGGGACCAAATATTCCACATTACTGGCAGTCAAAAAGGAATTACCGCCAGTAATGTGGAATAATCGTAAGAAACTCTAGCATTTGCCTTCGTGAGATTTTTCTTAACACTTTGAAATCCTTCGTGAGTCCAGTTTCTTAGAAATATGGAAACAAAGTAGGCCGGTTGAAAATATTAATAAGAAAATAGGTATGGCAAAAAAGGTTGAAAACGAAAAGATGAAAAAAATGATGCTGACCGCAAATATTAACCAACTAATAATCAGCAAAGAGCTGGATAAAAAATCTTTGACAGCATGAAACATGATTTTCACCTCCGTATGAAAGTCTTTGTATAAATTATACACCATTTTCCAATTAAGTTGAAAAGCAGTCAAATTTCAAGGGAAGAAGGAGGACAAGATGAATGGAAAGTGATTCTTCGTTGTTAAAAGTGCATTTGTATCAGCTGGAGGAGAAATTATTAAAATCTGAAATCCGTACATCTTCAGAAGAACTTTCACTATTGTTGAAAGATGATTTCTTTGAGTTCGGCAGTTCGGGTAACATATGGTCCAAAAGCGACTTTATGGGGCAAGAGGGAGCCGGAGCGGTGAAAATGACATTAAGTCAATTTGATATGCATCAATTGTCTGATGATACCATGTTAACTACGTACCGGATTTTTGATGAAGATAAAGTGGAACATACCTTAAGAAGTTCAATCTGGAAATGTACGAATGGCAGTTGGCAAATGTTTTTTCATCAAGGCACAAAAACGAAAGGACCCAATTAAGGTGATTGAATCAGCCTTATCAATAGGAGTCCGAATATAGGGTTCATCACAAAAAGTGTTATTTACCTATTGAATTACTATTTCACTAAAATGATAGAGGTGAATGAAGTTGATCTTTCGTACCATTGATATCGACAAAGATAAGGATATCATCGTTACATTCAGGAAGGATTCCTTTGTTGTAAGTTTTGGGTCGGAAGAAGGCTTTGGGGATGCACATACTTATCTAATTCGAATGAAAGAAAGGGTCCGCAAATTTCCGGATGGACAAGTGATCATTGAAAAGGACCAAAAACCAATTGGGCAAATGGAACTTCAAATTCGGGAGTACGAAGGGACTGAGATTGGCTATGTGAATCTATTTTATCTTATTCCCGAATACCGCAATAAAGGCCTTGGCAAGGAATTGGTTCGCTATGCAGAAAACTTTTTCAGGCAATTTACTGTATCGGAATATCATTTAAGGGTTTCTCCGGATAATCAGAGGGCGATTCGGTTATATACGAAATCTGGAATGGTAAAGATAAGGGATGAAAATGAAAAGTATCCTGTATGGAGAATGAGCAAATTATTATAGAAAATACGAAGCAAGCAGTGAAAC